>NZ_JBQFOU010000032.1:0-26886 GCF_056533845.1 Ruegeria sp. F5
TTGGCGTGTTCCGGAGAAGAGCGGGCCAGGGTTGTCGCGGCAGCATCCCGAAAGAAATGCGGTGGAATACGGCGACCCGTCAGCTTCAGTGTCTGCTCCGCGATCCGGGGGCTCAGCGCGTCTTTCTTCAAAGGAGTGCCAGACCGGCCAACCCACAGGACATTGTGATGCTGTTGGCCACGCTCCATAAAAAAGGGACGGGCTTCGTTGATATAACGGCGCAAGAGCGGCTCAACGCTCTGGGGAACATCAGCTTCCCAGGGATGCCCTGATTTGGTGAGATCCCCGGGGAGCGCGACGGTCATCGTGTCTGCTGCGACATACAGGGATGTGCCAATCCGAAGGCCCGCGAAGGCGCGTCGCCGCATCGGCATCAAGGCCAACATCGCTATCATGGTGCCATCCCGCAGGCACATCATACTACGTAGCGGTGTTGGCGCCGCTTCTGCATGACCTGTCGCCAGAATCAGCCCTGCACGGAATAGAACCTCGCTGGACAACACACGCCCAAGTTTGCGATCCCGATCACCTCGACCCGCGGCGCGCTTCAATCCCGTCTTTAACCTCTTCTGGAGGGACCAGTCCGGCGTGGGATCAGTTGCAGCGAGAATACGCAACACGCCATCAATGAACATTAACCGGGTCATAGGCCGTGTGTGTGAGAGGTCCTGAAGCCAAGCCGAAAGGCGCGGCACGGTCGCGCGTCGCGCTGGGGGCAGTGCAATCGCCTCCGCATCGCTGGTAATCAGCCATTGCAACCATCGGGCATAACGTAACTCTAACGTCTTTAAGGAAGTCGCGCGTAGGTGTGAGAGCGCGCCGCAATCGTCAAGCGGTCCACCTTCCTTTTGAAGGTTGGTCCACATCTCGCGGTCTTGCGCGGGCCAGTCGATGAAAGGCAATACAAGGCTCATCAGCGACGCCCTTTCTTGGCGTCTATCAGGTCGGCAAAGGCACGTGTCGCCGACCGTGCTTCAAGACCGGAATACATGTTGATCGTGTGGCTGACTTCCGAATGCCCAAGCAACCGGCGCGCGACCTCGTAGCCGCCGGGATTGGCGTCGAGCCAGTTCATCACCGCGAAATGCCGAAACAGGTGGGCGTTCATCTCCAACCCCGTTTCCTTCCGGATCCGATTGGAAATGCGCGCAGACAGAACGCCGGGATCAACCGAATGCTGACCATCCCTCCGGGGAAACAGCCAAGGCGTCCCGGCCGGACAGAGTTCCGGACAGCGAGATTTGAGATGCGCGTCGATCATGCGCAATACATCACGCGGGATCTCGAACTCGACAGGTCGCTCATTTTTTGTCTCGCCGCCTTCCAGAACCAGATAGGCTCGGCCATCACCGGGACGGTGCAGGTGGCGTTCCAGGTGGATGTCAGCCAGGTTCTTCACGCGAACCGGGCAGACCAGCAGGATGGCGATGGCGAGCGCATCTTCGCGCGCCAGAGCCCAGCCATACGGTTTGGACGTGCCGCGTGGTCGCGCGAAAATCCGTTCAGGCAGAAGCAGCAGGCGCTGCTGATGCTGGTCCTCCTGCAACACCCGCAGCCGGCTTCGGTTTTTTTGGGTCATGCCAGTTTGAGGTTTGACGGCCAGGCGCGCGGCAAGCCCCGACAGAGCGTCCCGGGTGCCATCGGGTGCATTGAGTATCCGGGCCAGGTTGCGGAGCAAAGCGGCGATCTCGCTGATCATCTTTGTGGTCTGGTTGTTGGTGCGCGTTAACATCTGGCGCAGACCACGTTCCGCTAACACCGGATCAATCAGAATGTCCAAGCCTCCAATCTCTGTGATCGGGATACCAGAGTGAACCAGTTCAGAGGCAAACCGAACCAGCTGTCTTTGGTATTGGGACAGGGTTGCGGGTCGGAGTGCTCTGTTCTGACCATTCCCTGCCAGCGGGTCTGGATTGGACAGACGGTGCATCAGCTTTGCAAGACCATTTTGGAATGGGGCTGGAAACGCGGTCACTGGAAAAGTGATGACCTTCTGGCGCGTTTCCAACGGCAGAGTGACCTTGGGCCATTGTGAAACACGGCTTACCGCCAGGTTCCAGCCGTTGACCGCAGCCCGATAGGCAACATCAGGGGACTTGCTGATCTCATTATGCTCAAGGGCTTCTCGATAGGCTTGGGCATGCTCTTTACACACAATGGCAGGCTCAACCCCCTGCCGGTTCAGAAAATGCACGAAGCGGCAGAGCGCGGGTTGCAACGTCTTGTCGCCGGACGCCAGCACATCGACCCAGAGTGCTTTCCAGGTGGGCGACAGATCATCGATCCGGTTGAAGCGCCGTTCCACCAACCCGAAATGCGAGAGCGCAGCGCGGGCATCACTGACCGCGTTTTGCCAGCTCTTTGGTGTCAGACCCAGTGCGGCTGGGGCGATTTTGGCCAAACGAGGTTGCAACCAGCGGCTATCGCAGGGCACATCCTCTGGCGGGAACCCAAGGGCTTTAGCTGCGCGGCGCAGGCCAGAGATCAAGTCGCGGCGGCGCGCGTCAGACAGAGAGGTGTCGGAGTGCAGCTGTTCGATAAGGTCGGCAAACATCGGTGTGTCGGCTTTGACGAAGGCCAATCTCAATGGAACGGGGCTCTGCTTAGTCATCGGGTTTGCGTTCCTTTGGACATGTCAGGTCTCGGGTGGACGGGTGTGGACAAGAGGTCCGATTCGGGAAAAGCGTAGCACAGAAAGTCCGAAACTAACGGGGATGCCCTCTTCCCGAAACGCGCTTAACACATTGACATTAATAGACATTAATAGTCGTGAGCTCTTACCAGCAGTGTGCCTGCCGGTAGACGGCATGAGCTGCCGGATCAATGCGGATGAGGCGTCCGCCGGGGCCAACCCGGATAACCTCAAGCAGGCCTGCCGCAATCGCACGGCGCACTGTCTTCTCGGAGCAATTGTCCAGTTCAGCGACGTCCTTCACCGTCAACAGCTTGCGGGGCCGGTTCTTCTTGGCATTGATCTGTGGCATCCTGATGCGCCTCCTTTTGGGCAGAGGCGTTCCGGCCCAGTTCCCGTACTGCCTGGGCAGCCAGCAATCGGACCAACTGGTCAATCGCTGTCTCAACCTGCTGGTGCGCTTGGTCGTCAGAAGGGGGTATGGCAGGAACGCGTGTCATGCCATGACCATGACAACGCAGGCTTGCTCATTCTAAGTGTATTGATTGCCCGATTCCGGCGGTGCCCAACGCTCTTTCTCTTCTCGCTCAAGTTTGCCGCGAAAATCGTCAATATCCCCTCGGATCGTCTCACCGCTCAGGATTTGCTCCGGTTCGGTGATGAACCTCACGACAGACTGAATGAAGTCGACGAGCGGACCTTGCCGTTGTCCTCCGGGGCGACCGTCTGAGTATGTCGTATAGGTCAAAGGGTGACGGGCATCTTTCCAGATATAGCAGCAGCTCTCGACGATGTACTGACGGCGTTTGTCGCGCGAGAACCGCTTGTCGCGGGGCGACATCTCTGCGATCGCGCCGGGGGTCACAAGGATGTGCCGAATGTCATCTATTACGTCCTGAGTAAGTGTCGTTGCGGTCTCAAGCTTGTCGAGCACTTGGGGAAGAAGGTCTGCGTCTTCTGGCGTCAACGCGAAATCAGTCGAAAGCGAACCCAATGTGTTCCGGAGTTCTTGGGGACCAATGGAACTCTGTTTGGCTTTCCGCAAAAGTTGCTTGAGGTGTTTTTGACCTCGTTCAATTGCTTGCGAGCGACGGACCTCGGTCAGGTTGATTGCGACGTCTTCAACGTTGTTGAGGCAATTCCCAAGAAGCACAGAGAGTTCGCGTACGAGCTGAGTTGGCAGGTCAAACCGTTCAGCCAAGCTCTCGATCATGTCTCCAGAAAGCGCGCCGCCTTCGCCATAACTGCCGAGCTTCCATGACGTGGAACACTTGATCCCATCCATGTGCGGATAGACGGAATAGTCATCCTCATCATCTTCAACGTCGCGATTATCCTTCAGACCACCGTCCGCGTTTGCGCTCATCTTATTCTCCGCTTTGTACACTTTGCACTCGGGCCACACGTCCAAAATCCGATGCGCATCACGGCAACTCTGCTTGTTGATAAATCGGGCTAGATGACACAAGGCGATCCATTCAAACGTTGCACACAATCAAAAGAACAGGAAGAGAACAATTTGTGCTCTGGCTAAGGCTTGATCCTCCTTGGCGATTTTAACGCTATTTCGTTAAGAGACTGCACCCCGCAGTGTAGTGGATACTTGCGCCTGCCGAGTGAACGGTCGCTTTACCGCCAGAGCAGACATTGAACCGAATATATTGAATGACTGCCCCGAGCCCATACCTACCAAATGCTGCGCATAGCGCGAGTGACTGCTTTGGACTTCCTACGCTCGAATCTCTTCACGCATAAACTCGACAAAGGACTTAACACGCGGCTTTCGAAAGGCCGAAGGCAACTGCACGCTTTGGATCGGCAAAGTGCGGGAATGGAACTCCGGAAAGAGTTGCACAAGACGTCCGGTTTCAAGGTCGTCCCCCAAAAACACATCTGGGCATATGAAGATGCCGCTCCCTGCGCGCGTCGGAACGAGGCAGGCGGGAGGACTGTTTGCGAGAAATGGGCCAGAGACAGGCACCTGCACGGTTTGCCCTTCGATCTGGAAGGGCCAGCGGTTTGGATCCGGGTTGTTCGCATCTCGAATGCAAATGTGGTCCGAGAGTTCCGCAGGATGTGAAGGTGCGCCATGTTCTTCAAGGTAGGAAGGGGTCGCGACGACTTTCATATGCGTTTCACCAAGCTTGCGAACGACCAAACTGGAGTCACTGAGCGCGCCGATCCGTATTGCGATATCGAAACCGCCCTTGGCCAGATCGGCATAATGATCCGACAAGTCCAATTCGACCGTGACGTTCGGGTGTTGCTCTACGAAGCGGCTTGCTGCTTTAGCCACCGCCGTGTCGCCATAGGTAAGGGGCGCGGCCACACGAACGATGCCCTTCAAGCCCTCTGAAGCGTCAAACTCAGTCTCCAACTGCTCCATCTCAGCCAGCACTCGTCGCGCTCCTTCCAGATATCGCTCCCCCTCGTGGGTCAGCGACATAGACCTGGTGGTGCGATGGAGAAGATTCAGCCCAACCATGTTTTCGAGCTGTGCGACACGCTTGCTGACCAGCTTGTTTGAAATGCCAAGCCGTTGTCCGGCGGCGGCAAAAGAACCGGATTCCACAACAGCCACGAAGCTCTGCATCCCGTCGATCCGGTCCATAGAATTGTCTCCATTTGCGCGATACACACTCGCTCTTATCGCCATTTTATGGAGAAAAGACCATCGCTAAGTTCCTCTCAAGCTTAATCGCAGGAGAAAAGAACATGGCAGCGTCAGACGCCCCCATCTCAATAGGTCAGGTCGCCCTGACGGTGCGCGATCTGGATAAGACCGCCACCTTCTATGAAGACGTGATTGGCCTCGGCCTGATCGAACGCGACGGTGAAAGCGCCTACCTCGGCACCGAGGCTGGAACGCTGATCGAGCTGCGCCAGGACCGAAACGCCAAACCCTTTCCTAAAGAGGCGGGGCTGTTTCACACGGCATTTCTGTTGCCTTCCAAACAAGACCTCGGCGCATGGCTGATCTACGCGGATGAGCGCGGTGTTCGCCTGGACGGGGCATCCCACCACGGTGTCAGCGAGGCGCTTTATCTGAACGATCCCGAAGGAAACGGCATCGAAATCTATCGTGACCTGCCTCGCAAAATGTGGAAACGCGAGGGCGATACCGTCCACATGACAACGCACCCGCTCGATCTGAAATCACTCACAGAAGATGCCACACAGTGGCAAGGCGCACCACAAGGCACAGTCATCGGACACGTTCATTTACGTGTCGGTGATGTCAGCAAAGCAGCGAAATTCGTTACTGACGAACTGAGTATGGTTCAGACCTTTGAGCTGCCCTCAGCCCGCTGGTTCGGGTCCGGTGGCTACCATCACCACCTAGCTACAAACGCTTGGCAATCCAAGGGAGCAGGCTCGCGCTCTGCTGGGGCCACTGGTCTCACAAGTGTTGAGCTGTTGGCAGACCCCAAAACTCTCACGCCCGGCCGCAAGGTCGACCCGTGGGGCACTGAATTCACGATCAACTCGGCGCAAGCCTGCGCCGCGTGAATATCGTCAAATCAAACCAAGAGAGGACAACAACAATGACACCTAAAGAGCTCGTATTGGAGGCTGTAGCCGCCATTTTCGTCAACTTCGACGCAACCGCAGCCGAACAACTGCTGGCAAATGACTACATTCAGCACAACCCTGCTGTACCCACAGGTGCCGCTCCAATCCTGGGGTTTATCCCCGGTCTTAAGGAAAGCGGGATCGAGGTGGACATCCACCGGGTCATCACGGAGGGCGATATCGTCGTCCTGCATACCACCTACAACAACGCCCAGGCGTTTGGTGCAGACACCTTGGTTGGCTTTGATGTCTTCCGCGTCGAGGACGGAAAGGTTGCAGAACACTGGGACAACCTGACACCAATCACACCGCCGAACCCGTCGGGTCATACTCAGACCGATGGTCCAACTGAGATAACCGATCTGGATAAGACCGCTGAGAACAAGGCGCTGGTCACAGACTTTGTGCACACCATCCTGAAGGATGGCGACGTTGACCGGATAACCGAATTTCTGTCGACGGAGACCTACATACAGCACAACAGCAACATTGCTGACGGTCTGGACGGTTTGGGTGCGGCTCTTGCAGGCATGGCCGAGCAAGGCATCCAGATGATCTACACGGACGTCCACATTGTTGTGGCCGAGGGCAACTTTGTCTTCACCGCCTCCGAGGGCACGTTTGCCGACAAGCCGACTGCCTTCTATGACCTGTTCCGCGTCGAAGACGGCAAGATCGTTGAGCATTGGGACGTAATCGCGGACATCCCGTCCGAGATGGCCCACGACAATGGAAAGTTTTGATCGGGTGCCATCATGAAAGCGTTCTTGATCACCCTGATAATGCTCGTAGGAGGTAACGCAATGGCACAAGACGTCGGCGTCATTGAAATTGTGACGATGGACCTTGCTGAAGGCGTTACACCGCAAGAGTTCGAACCTGTTGATAAAGTCATCGAAGATGAGCATGTCAGCAAACAACCAGGCTTTGTCTCGCGCCAAGCTGCATTCACAGATGGCAAATGGGCAGTGGTAGTTAACTGGGGAAGTGCCGAAGACGCCCAAGCGTCCATGGATAGCTTTGCATCAGCACCCGCTGCTGAACGATTCATGAGCATGATCGATGCAACCACAATGTCGATGACACGCTACAATTTAGCGCGATAGCAGACAAACAGAAGGGCGGCACTACGAGGTAGTTGCCGCCCTCCCCTGGTTGTTGTCGCGTTGTTCGGGATGCGCACTCACATGGCACGACATCTCGTTCTCGATAGCGAACTGTTAGGGCGCTAAATTGACAGTCTATCACTCCATAAGTTCGATCTCGCCCGGGCGCCACGATCCGTCGAACCAAGGCTCGAGAGGGCCATACAATCGCAGTACGGTCGACCAAGATTTGCCCGGCATCGTCTGTATCCAGTTGCCCTCTTTGCCTTCAGGCGCTTCAGGCGCGAACCAGACAGTGTAACTTCCGTCTTCATTCGCTTCCAATGTAGCTTGGTTGCTGTCGACCCCTGCGAGTTTCTGATCAGTTTCGAGCAGTGAACGGGTTTGGGTGTCGTAAACGACGAAAGACCAGTAATCCTGCGCGGGCGGATTTGGCGGGATGGTGACGGAATAGGTGTTGCTCCCATCGAAGTAGTTCCCGTCACTGTCCCGGTTTGCCAGCGCATATTGCGACCCGACACCAACCTTTTGTGCAACCATGGCAGGCGTAATGCCAGTCGCGTAGTAGTGGAACAGGGTCCGCGCATCGAGGATTTTCACGTCCCCCGCCTGGAACTCATGATTGCCACCGACGAACGCCGTCTTCCAATACCCTTCGTCATAGTAGAATGGCGCACGCGAGCGAGGAGCAAAATTCAACGACTTAGCCGCCGCCGTGCCCAATGCGACTGCCTCTGTGAGCAGCAGCCTCAGTTCGTCATCGGGTTCAAATGGTTCACCTTTTCGGATACCCAGCGAGAACATTGCTCCCATCAATTCATCGGGAAGTGCTCCTTCCGCTTCGTTGTCTACAACGGCCTTCATCTCTTCAAAGAAGGAAAAGTCATTGGCGTGTATCGTGTTGAACTGAAGATCAGTCAGGTTCACAAATTCCTGATCGGGCGGCGCGTCGCGGTCTTCCCACCGGTAAACACGAAGAGTTTCCTTCACACGATCCACTGCGGCTCCAACGCCGTCTTCCCCATAAAACGCACGCAACAGAAACCAGTTCCGATAGCTTGGCGGCTTCACAATATAGTAACCGTCGTCCGGCAACTCACCTTCATAGTCGGGCGGAACGATCAAGAACTTCCCACCCTCGCCAGCGTCAGGCCCAGCGTTCCCGATGTCAGTGACATAACGCATATAGGCATCGTTCACGAACCCCAGCATGCCCGGCGGCACGTCGTAAACCACTGGCCCTTCGGACAGGTCCGTACAGTTAAGAATGTAGATTGTCGTGGTGTTCGGCGTGAGAAGAAGCGAACGGGCGTTATACAGGTCTTCAAAGATCCCGATCTTCATCGGATCAACGCCAGCGCCCTCTTCGAGCCCGTGACACATTGCATATGTTGAGGCTGCAGGCATTCCATCCATGAATACCTGCATGCCACGCATGAAATTTAATGCGTTATACGACAGCTTAGCTGTATCCGGCGTCGGCAAGCCGTCAAAATATTCCAACGTTCCAAATCGTGTCTCCACCTGATCCGGTACGATTATGCTATCCGGAACTTCAGCCTTGTACTCTTGGGCTGGAGATTGCGATGCGAGTACCAGGGCGGTCAGCACGGCTAACGACTTTGTTTTCATTGTTCACTCCATTGGGAATTTTTGTTTGTTTTGATCAGTTTACTTTTTCTAGATCGCCCAGCATCCAGCCACTTTCCAACCATCCGTCTTGCGGCCCATATAGACGGAACAAAAGGAAGTACGGCTCTGTGGTTGGTATCCAGTTGCTTTCCTTGCCTTCCGGTGCCTCCGGTCCAAAAAAGATGTCGTAAGAACCGTCTTCATCGGCTTGCATAGAGTCTGTGTCGCGCTCGGACAGACCCACTGGATCAACGTTCCGGATGAAGCTCTTGGTCTCCATCGAATAAACAATCACGGACCAGAAATCGTCGGCAGGTGTGTCTGCTGGCACGTTAAGTCTGTAAGTCTGATTGTGGTCGTACATGTCGCCGTCGCTGTCGCGAAGGCCCGTCAGATAAAAGGTACCGCCACCGAGTTGTTTCGGCAGGTACGTGATCCAGAAGTAGCTGCCGCCCGCACGCGCATCCACAAGTACCTCTGTCTCAGTCTCATACGGGAAGCCTGCCTCGGGTTGACCTTCGGCAAAGTCCCATATCAGCCACTGGCTTTTCATCTCGCCGCTATCGTCGACCCAGAGCGGTATCATGGCTTTGCCGGGCGTAACAAAGTAGTTCTGCATAGAGGCATACGCCAACAACAAACCCTCATTCATTGCTTTCAACTGAATTTCCGATGGTTCGAAAGGTTTTCCCTTTTCGATCCCGAGATCCTTCAGGAAATTTACCATGACCTTGTCTTGTTGTCTGACGGGGTTGTTTTGAACGTAATCATTCAAGTCCTGAAAGAAGGTCTCGTTGTAGTATGGAAGCGAGTCGTACGGCACTTCTGACGCTTCGAGATAGTTGTTGGGTGGTGGATTGTCAGCCTCAGACAGGTAGTACACTTTGATCGTCTGAGCGTACTCGGCCGCATCGGTGTCCGTTCCGCCATTCGTCAGTTTTGGCCGGAACGAAAAACCATATTCGTAGGTATCTGTTTCAAAGGGAAGGTATCCCGCTTCAGTTAATTCCTCCAGCGACATTTCCCCTTCGTAGCCTGGGGGTAGCATGAGGTACTTGCCGCCGGCACCTTCATCGAAACCATCGGGACCTACGTCCACAATAGGAACATCCCAAGCATTCACGATTGTACCGAAGTAGTTCACCTTGTCGGTGGCAGCGGGCACTTCAATGACAAGGGGACCGGGTTCGGAGGTCATTGAAGCCCAAGCATAGGCCGTAACATCGTTGGCCGTAAGAAACCCATGTTTGGAGTCGAACGGCTTGTTGAGATAAATGATGTCATTGTAGTCGCCACCGAGGTCGCGGCGAATGCCCTTGAGGAAATCGATCATACCGGCGGCAGGCATTCCCCAGATGGCCGTCTGGGTGGCACGCTGCACCATAATCTTGTACTCGATGTCCTCGACCTCGGCTAATCGTGCAAGGATGTCGCCCGTGTCGTTGAAGGACTGGGAGAAAACTGGTGAAGCAGAAATACCTGCGCCGAGCACCATTCCCAAAAAATGCATCGAAAAACCGCCGTGTAATGGCCGAAGTATTTTCATATTGCAATGCTCCCTGCTGTTTAGGGAAAGCTTGCACATCCGTTCAGCCGATGCGTATCATTTCACGACACGCGGGCGAACAAGCGGGTTGACGGATTGAACCTACCACCGATGATTTCGGCTAAGGCCTTGGGCGCGATGCCCCAGTTTGTGCTTGAGGCCGCTGGGGAAAGACGCTTGTTGCGTGCTTTTGACTCTGCCGATCTTCCTGTTCACTTCATTGAGGAAAGAGGCGGTTACATCTCGGAGCATGCCTTGGCGACCTTTGTGCACGAAGCCGCACGATCCACGGGACAACAAAACATCGGATTGTTGTGGTCACCGTATCTCACTGTCGCTGACTACGGCGCCTGGGGGAGTTACGTTCTTTCTGCTCCAACGCTGGGGGCAGCGCTAATACGAGCTTCTGCCGTCATGCCATTTCATTCGTCTACGGATCGCGCGTGGCTTGAAACTTCGGGCACAAGCGCGCGCTACTGTTATCGTTTTGGACTTCGCTCGCATTTCGCGTATCCGGACATCGGCTTCTCGGCCGTTGGGGTTTTTTTGAGCATATTCCGCGCGTATTTAGGAAGCGACTGGAAGCCATCTGCCGTGCTCTTGGACTTCCCGAAGGTTCCTGGATTTGTCGAGGCAGAAGACACCTACGCTTGTCCTGTAATCTGGAACGCCTCCCGGCTTGGGGTTGATTTTGATGCATCGGCTTTGCGAGCCGAAACCACGCCCAAAAAACTTACCGGCGGCTCGACAACCGTCGGAGATATTTCTCGCGAACGATTGGGCGGCCCACCTCAAACACTTAGAGGACAAGTCGAGGAAGTGGTTTGGCAACAACTTCATCGGGAGGAAATGTCGATTGATGCCACCGCGCGTTCGCTCGATCTTGGCGTTCGCACACTACAACGGAAGTTAGCAACCGAAGGGGTTCGTTTTCGCGAAATCGTCAACGATGTCAGGGTAGCAAGGGCCGAGGAACTCCTCACAGATACGCGCGAGACAGTCTCCAGTATCTCCTCCATGCTAGGATATGAAACCGCAAATAATTTCAGCCGCGCATTTAGGAAGGTGACGGGACTGACGCCCTCTGACTATCGCAAGATGAACTCCGACAATAGTTGACTTGTGGGTCGCGAGAGCAATCTTCCAATGTCTGCTTTGTCCGCAGAGTGGTCATTCGGGGAAAATCGATCAATGTCTGCTATGCGGACAAAGCACCAGTTCGCTGAATGCGAACCAATGTCTCCTAAGTGCACATTGCGTCCGAATTCTCAGCTAAATACCACGCTGCAAGTTTTTAAGTGGATGCGATCTAACTGACTGAGTTACTGCATATGCTGCGGAGATAGATGAATCTGGTATCGGGACCGGATCAGGTCATCTGTCGCGCGATCAATATGCGACGGGAAATGCTGACTCAGGAGCCGCCGAGCCTGCTCACGGGCGCGCGTTTGCATGTCAGTCTTACCCGCCTCGGCCCACGCGTCGGGGCTCTCACGGTCGCTGAGGGATGGATAGAAGTAATCGCGCTGCATCGCTGCCAGGGTTTGATCACCTCCCAGAAAGTGGCCTTCTGTGCGAATGGAATGTTCGATGGCCTCCAGGTTCAAGGTGTCACCATTGACCTCGACGCCGCGCACGATGCGTTGAACCGAGCCGAGGATATCGTTGTCGATTACAAATCCCTCAAATGACACCCCCAAAAGACTGCCAAACATACCGGCGGATTCATAGATCAGGTTTCCACCGGCCAGTCCTGCTGCCAGCGTTGTCAGACCCTTCTCATATCCAGCCTGCGCGTCGGGCAGTTTGGAATCCGTCATAGATGCCGCCACCCCGGAAATCAGACCAAGTGAATTCGTCAGCTGAGCAGAGCAAGCATTCAGGATGGCCATTTCTGCGCTACCACCGGCGAATGCGCCTGTCCGTAAGTCGACGACGAATGGCCAATTGGAGAAGATGACAGGATGCCCAGGCTTCAACAAGTCAATCAAGACCAGTGCGGCAAGGGTTTCAGCAAGCGATTGTGCCAACATCCCCGCCAACGGCGCTGGTGCCGTCGCACCGGATTGGGCGGCGATGATCGTGTTGACGGGCATGTTGTGGCGCAGTGCTGCTTCGGCCACGTCAACGGCGTCTTCACCGTAGCGCATGGGAGAGATAATCGGCGAGATATGTGCCTTGCAAAATGGGCGCTTCTGAAAGGCTTCGGGCTCGCCCAAAATCATATCGAAGAGTTCGATGCAGGCGTCTACATGACTGCCAAAGCTGAAACTGTTGCCGATGGGCTTTGTCGTACCACTTGCGATGGCGTAAGCCGTGTTGACATCCAGATCAAAGATGTCGGGCACATCCGTGGCCACGCAACAGCGGGTGAACCAGCAGATATTGTCCAACTGGTCCGCCAGTCTGGCAAAGTCATAGAGGTCGCGTAGGGTAGAAGGGCGATACGTACTGGTATCCAGGTCAAGCGTTTGCACGGCTGCACCGCCGGTGCCAAAGCGGACATCCTGTTTCTTGACCTCGAAATCATGTCTTGGATCTTGGCCAAACAAGGTTAGGGATTTCGGCGTCGAATCAATGATGTCTTCGAGGAAACCCCGCGAGTAGAGCACACGACCCTCGGTATCGATTTCGCATCCACGCTCTTTTGCCAGCTTCTTGATTTGCTCAGGCACGTCGCCGATGCCGACAGTGCTCAGCAAGGTAAAAGCGGCGTCGACGATCTGGGCACACTGCGTGTCGGTCAGGGGGCGGTATTGACCGCCGGGCAAACCGGAAGGGGCTGGATTTGGAACCTCATCGCCCGGATTCTGGCGCGATGCCACACGCGCAGCACGACCTCCGGCTCGGGTGCGGCGTTTGGGAGTTTCCGTCATGCGACACCTCTGGGCAGAGTGTTTTCAGGATCAAACTGGCACTGTGGAAGAACCGTGGCTCGGGTGGCTTCACCCATCAGCAGAACCTCCAGTTCCTTGCCGATTTCGGCATGGTTCGGATTAACATACGCCATGGCAAGGTTCTTCCCCGTCCGATAACCCCAGGCCGCTGATGTTATGGAGCCGACCGATCTGCCATTCACAAATACACCCTCGCCCGGTTGGGCGGAGCCCACGTTGCTATGGAGTTCCAACATAACCCGTTCTTTACGGTTCCCGGCTTCGATTTGCGCCTGAAGTCCCGGTTTTCCAGGGAATTCCTTGCTCATATCCACGAAACGATGCAGCCCAGCTTCAATCGGATTGAATTCGGTGATGAAATCACCTTTCCAGTGGCCATAGCCTTTTTCCAAACGCATCGAGTCAATTGCAAACATACCAAAATGCGCGAGGCCAAACGCTTCGCCTGCCTTAGTCAGGACGTCGTAGGCGGCATAGAGCTGATTGTTGGGTATATGCAGCTCGAATGCCTGCTCACCTGAATAGCTAATGGCGATGGCCAATGCCTCGACATGGCCGATAAAGACACGTTGCGCGGTGAGCCAGGGAAAGTCGGATTGCCCCCATTTTGTACGAGGTGAAACCGCCTTCAGCAGATCACGAGTCTTTGGGCCGGCAATAACCATCATCGTGTGAGTGTTGGTGCGGCTTTCGATGCGAATATCCGACCCTTTCGGCAGACGCTCGTTCAGCCAGTCCATATCGTGGTATTCCGCTGTCGCGGCAGAGCCGTAGAAGATGCTTCCATCCGGCATTGGCACAATTGTCGCTTCGCCTGAGATGTTGCCATTTGGCGTCAGGAAGTAACACTGATTAGCCTTGCCTGCTTTGTCCGACACCTTTGAACACGTCAGGCTGCTGAGCCATTCCAACGTTCCGCTGCCGGTTATGCGGTAATGGTTGAAACCCGAAAGCTCAGCCAGTCCGACACCAGAACGAAGGGCTTCAATCTCGGCTCCAACAACATCGTGCCAATTCTGGTAAGCGTAGCCATGTGTTGGCTCGAATTCGGCATCTGGTTTGTAGAATTCCGTGCGCTCCCAGCCATTGACCACCCCAAATTCCGCGCCTTTGGCTTTGAGCACCGGATAGAGCGGCGATGCTTTTGCGGGACGTCCAGCTGGGCGATGCTCATGAGGCAGGTGCCAGCGGAACTCGTTCTGGTAATCCTCGATGGATTTTAATGCTGTGTATTCGGTGTTGGCAAAACTGGTGATCCGACGTGGGTCAAGCTGCCATGTGTCCCATTCGGTTTCGCCATGTACGATCATCTGTGCGATCATTTTGCCATAACCGCCGCCTTCGCCGATGCCCACGCGCAACCCGTTCATGGACCAGCAGTTGCGCAGGCCTGGTTGTTTGCCCACCAGTGGCCCCGCATCCGATGCATAGGCAATCGGCCCGTTCACCACCGATTTGATGCCGACCTCTTTCAGACAGGGAAGACGCTCAAAGATTGGCTCCATCTTTGGCAAAAGGCGGTCCAGATCATCCGGGCAAAGTGCGTTGACGAAATCCGGATCGATCCCGTCCATGCCAAACGTCTTGCAGTCATGTTCGTAGATGCCGACCAAAAGTCCCTTCTTTTCCTGTCGCATGTAGAAGGTGTCGCGGGGGCAGCGTACCATGGGCACGCGGGTTTCCCGTTCAACAAGCTCCGGAATGTCTTCGGTTACGAAATACATGTGTTCCATCGCGATGACAGGGTATTCGATGCCCATCAGCGCGCCGACTTCATTGGCACGATAACCAGCCGCGACCACGATATGCTCGGCGGTGATTGTGCCCTGGCCGGTTGTGACCAGCCATTCGCCATTGGGCAGTTGTTTCAACGCTGTGACGGGCGTGTGCCGGTGGATTTTGGCCCCGGCTTTGCGTGACCGCGCGGCCAATGCCTGACATAGCTGCGCGGGATCGATATCACCGTCCTTTTTGTCCCACATCGCGGCCAACACCCCATCGGTGTTCAAAAGAGGGTTGCGCCGCTTGGCCTCCGCGGCATCCAGAAGATCAAAGTCAATTCCCAAGCCTTTCGCCACTGACATGATATGATGCACCTCATCCAAGTGGGTGGGATTGGTCAGCAAACGCATTCCGCCGGTGGCATGGTGGTAATTGATCGGATAAGCCGGATCATCGGCCAGTTCTTTATAGAGTTTGATCGTGTAGTCCCGCAGCAGAAGCAGCAGTTGATTGAATGCCACGCTTGGGCATTGCGCCGCCGAATGCCAGGTGGTTCCGCTGGTCAGTTCGTTGCGTTCCAGCAAGACAGCATCGCTCCAACCTTCCTGACAGAGATGGTAGAGCGCGGATAATCCACCAACGCCGCCACCGACGACAACCACGCGCGCATGGTCCTGCATGAGCCACCTCCAAGACTTCCAAACTACTAAAACCAAGTATCGGTCGAATTATATCTTTTGAAAAACAGAAAATATGAAATACTAAATTCATATTTAGTGAATTAGGAACAGCCATGGATACCAGCCTGAAAGCCTTGCGATACTTCATGGCAGCCGCAAACAGTGGCAGCATTACCGATGCATCCAAGCAGATGAATGTCGTACCATCCGCTGTGCTGGCAGCGGTCAACCAGGTGGAAGAGGCCTTTGGATTGCAGTTGACAGTGCGGCATCGCTCAAAAGGGATTGCCCCCACATCGACTGGAAAACTTCTCATGGCCCGCATCCAACATCTACTGGATGAATATGAAGCGCTTATGAGCCAGGGCGCAGAGATGCGAACACAATTGATCGGAACCCTGCGCGTCGGGTACTACGCCCCCGTTGCCCCAGCCTTTCTGCCTACCATCGCGCGTGACCTTCTAACTGATAACCTGCGCGTCGACATCAAGTTCATCGAATGCGACACCCAGAGAGCGCAAGCTGGGCTGCTGTCCGGTGAATTTGATGTGATCCTTTGTGTTGCTGAAAGTGGGGCCCTTGGGGTGATCTATGAGACCCTGATTGAGGTGCCTCCATATCTTCTTGTTCCGGAGCAGCATGCGTTTGCATCCAGAACCGGCGTTTCCTTGTCCGATCTGAACAACGAACCCATGGTACTTCTCGATCTGCCTGTGATCAGCGACTATTACAGCCGGTTGTTCGAAGCAGCCGATGTCGCTCCACATGTCGCCTGCACAGCGACAACACTCGAAATGGTACGCAGTTTGGTTGGTACAGGGGTTGGGTGTTCACTGCTGCATATGCGCCCCAAAACGCATGAGACTTATGCAGGGCAAAAAGTCGTGGAAGTACCATTGGACCCACCTGCTGACCCATTGAAAATTGTTCTGGGATACCTGCCGGACAATCCACGCCGTGTTGTGAAATATTTCATTGAAAGCCTGAGAGACTTGTTTTCGAAGGAGGGAGCTAACCGTTTTCTGGTAACTCCACCTGCCGATAGATGACTTTCAGAATGGCGGCTATTGCCGCTTCTTGCTAATTCGCGCGCAACGCAGCATCGGTAGAAATGGGCTCTGTACCGCCGTACTCTGCGGTTTGCATAATTGGCTAGTCGCAGCCCAAAGCGGACCAAATCGCTCTGCACGTAAGGCGGCCAAATCGCTCACTGCCACACGCATTAGTTCAGCGCGAAACTCCGCTGTAGTATCGACGCGGTGCCGCGATCCGCTAGGTTTTTTTCATTCGCTAAGCTCTTGCTTTCTCTCTCTTAGGATCAAGGAACGGCAGACTGGTCACCGTACAAGGCAGGCGCTTCATATGCCCGTCGAGCCTACCAACCTCTAGCTCAGTGCCCTCTTCCGCGTTTTCAATGGCCACGCGTGCCATTGCGATGGCGTGTCCCAGTTGGGGTGAATGCGTTGCGCTGGTGATGACGCCGACCTGCTCTCGGCCAAGAAAAACGTGGTCACCATGATGCGGGGCCTGCTTGGTTAGGAAATTCAACCCGACAAGTTTTCGCCGGACTGCTTGTGCATTCCGCGCCAGTGCGTCCTTTCCAATGAAATTGTCTTTTTTGAGATCGACTGCGAACCCCAACCCCGATTCCATTGCGTCCACATCTGGCCCGAATTCCGCGCCTGCGATCATAAGCCCGGCCTCGATCCGAACCATGTCCAATGCCGCACTGCCCATAGGCATAAGACCAAGCGGTTCGCCGGCGTTCATCACCGCGTCCCAGATCTCGAGCGCATCTTCGCGGTCGCAGAATATTTCGTATCCCAGTTCACCCGTGAAACCGGTCCGGCATAACAGAAACATTGGACCACTGCTGTTTCCCAGCCGGGCTACTGTGAAGCCGAACCATTTGATGTTCTCAAGCGCCGGGCGCGCCCGGTGCGTGTAAACGATCTTGCTGAGGATTTCGCGGGACTTTGGGCCCTGTAAGGCAAGGTTCACCATTCGGTGCCCGAGCGAGCGAACACGGGCGTTCAAACCCAGCTTTTCCGCTGTCTCGCGTAGGTGCAGCGCGGAGTCGTCCGAACCGCAGCACCAGCGATACGTCGTGGGTTCAATACAAAAGAGGGTGCCATCGTCCAACACGCTGCCCCGCTCGTCGCAGATCAGGGCATAAAAGCCCCGGTGCTGGGCTAGTTTTTCCACATTACGCGTCATGCAATATTGCAGCAGTTCAGCCGCGTCCGGGCCTATAATGTCGTATTTCCTCAGACCCGACATGTCCTGAAGCGTAGCCGTGTTCTTGCAGGCCCAGTACTCTTCGACCGCGCCGGTCGCGTCGTAATGTGTCGGGGTCCAAAGGTCTCTGGACACCGCGTATTTGCTGGTGAGTTTGGAGATACGCGGGTGAAATGCGGAATGACGGGTCAGTTTTTCGCCGTCCTCCGGCTGCGCCCGCCAGGAAACAGAATGTGAAATGGACGTATCCTCTTCGTAGATGCGAACATGAATATCGGTGGGGTTCCAGCCGTTGATCGGATCGACGTCATCCGGGCAGGCCGTTGAGACACAGACCAGATCAGTCAGGGCTTCCAAGACGACATGGTCACCGGGTCGCGACCACGCCTCGTCCGAGGCCAAGTGCCCGTGGCCCTGATCCATCCAGGAGTTGAAAAAGAAGTTGACCGCAGGCCATGCCGCGCGGGCTCCGATACCATAGGGGCGGTAGGCTTCGGTGATATTGTCGGAACAATTCAGATGACCGGGAAATCCACGATCTTCGTACCCTCGTGCGGTGCAGGCCAAGGCAAACGTATCGTGGCGGCCAACGGTGTCCTGCCGAACCGCCAGAAGAGGACGGATGTCCTGATCGTAAAACTTGTCATGCAGCCCCGGCAACGGATAAGCGCTGCGCGCCATGGTCCGGGACACTGTGGAATCTATGTAGCGTTCAACACCGCTGTCCAGGCTTGCGGCATGCATAGCCATAAAGTCTGAACATTGCTGACCTTCGATATCGATGATCTGGACGAACTGACCCTTTTTCAGCGTGTAGGCCATTGCCGTCCCGCGGTCGACGCGCCATTCGTCTCGAATTTTCCCCAAAGGCTCGGGCAGCAGAAACTCGGAGGATGCGTTGTCGGGAAGCTTCACGTCCACGGTGAAACGCCCGCCGCCTCCGGCGGACACAAACCCCTCTGTCACGGGGGCAACAATGAAAAACGTGCAGGGTTTAATTGTTCGGGTTAGGAACACCTCACCAGGATCAGTCTCAGGTCCAAATACATGATAGGTGCTTGCGCTTTTGAGCCCCACGTCGCGGCTGTTGGCGATTGCGTCCATGAAGCGACTGTCAAACCTGGTCGCATCCAGGGCGGTGCTTTGATCCTGAGGTACTTCGATGGCCGAGGGCGAGAACGCGCGATCATTATCGGCCAGAGCTGTGATCCATGCGGATGCTCCACCGTCGACGTTTGTGATCGACAGAATTGCACCCTTGGGGAGGTCAATATGCGCTTCGCCCCCCCATTGGATGTCCATCCGCAAGCGGTTCGGTGTTTGCAGGCCCCGATACCTTTCGCGGTCAGAGTTCATTGATGTCTGCGCTTTTAACACGTTTCGGTTTCCCTTGAATGGGTGGCGAACCGTTCAGTCTCTTAAGACGCCGGTGTATCGCCAGATAGATGAGAGCAAAGTTTTTTTCGGCGTGATGAAATTGCGGGACCCGAGCCAGGCAAAATGCCGGGCTACTTGAACGCTCTGGGATAATTCTCCTCTGACTGCGTCAATTTCCATTGCCACATTTTGCAAATCGCAATTTCGTTATTGAATCATCGCTTCCGGCAACCAGGTCGCCAAACCGGGCACGACGATCAGCATTGCCAGCACGATGATGTCGAAGAATATGAACGGTACGACACCCTTGTAGATGTCGGCGAAACTCGCCTGCCCTTTGACACCTCCCATGACTGCAAAGAGGTTCAGTCCGACCGGCGGCGTTACCACCGAGATTTCGATAAGCTTGGTGACTACGATTCCGAACCAGATTGGGTTGATGCCCAGTTCTTGGGTCACGGGAAAGAAGAACGGAAGGGTGACCACCATCATCGACGTGGTGTCCAGAAAACAGCCAAGTACGATGTAAATCACCGACACCATGATCAGGAATTTGATCGGCGTGTCGGCGACGGCGGTGACAAGCAGAACGATGTCGTCAATTACCCCGACAACAACAAGCATACGCGACAGCAGCAGCCCACCGATCAGAACGATAAAGAGGATACAGCTAATAAAGGCAGCGTCCTGAAGCGCAGGAACCAACCAACCCCTGAACGTTCTTTTGCGCGACAACGCATATAGGAACGCGCCAAACGCGCCCACCGCGCCCGCAGCAGATGGTGGGAAAGAGCCGGTATAAATGCCACCCAGGACCAGCATGAGCAGTACGGGAATGGGCCAGATGCCTCGCAGCGCGAGCACCTTTTCCCGCATCGGAACGGGCTCAGTGATGGGTGGCGCCAAATTCGGTCGGATGCCCACCAGAACGCGTACACCCGATAAGTAGACCACAGCCGTGATAAGACCAGGTATGACCCCGGCGATCAAAAGCTGTCCCACCGACTGCTCGGTCATCACCGCATAGATCACCATGGTGATTGAAGGTGGGATCATGGCCGCAAAGCTGCCGGCACCGGCAATCGCACCCAAAGAGAGACTGCGCGAATAGCCAAATTTGACCATTTCAGGAAAGGCAATGCGAGTGAACACCACGGCGTTGACCGCAGTGGAACCCGAGATAGCAGCAAAAACCGCTGACCCAACGATCACTGCTTGATATAAGCCGCCTTTCATGCGCCGCAACCACATGTCGGCCACACGAAAGACCTCGGCGGTTACGCCTGACGCCTCTGCCAGCACGCCCATGAGCACAAACATGGGCAAAACGGCCAGCGAGTAGTCATTCACCACGGCAAAGGGAAGAGTTTGCAATTGTCCGAATGCGAAGTTCGGGCCGAGATCAACCAACATGCCGCCCACGCCCACCATGCCCATTGCCACACCGACAGGGATGCCAAGTGCTAGGAACAGAAACAGGAAGGCGGCGCAGAGAATAGCGAGTGTAAGCGGCTCCATGACGATGTCTCAGACCTTCTTATGGAAGTTGGGGTTCACGCTCGACGGCGCGTTCGGTTTCGGAGGCATCGCTACGATTGAGGATGCACGCGACGAGGTCATAGAGGTTTTGCAGAACCATCAGCGATGCGCCCAAGGCCAAAACGAAACGAGCTGGCCAGATCGGGAAATTGATCGCGCCGGACACATACTCTCCGACCTCAAACCCACGCAGGCCGGATTTCCAGCCGAACCAGGCGATCAGGGAAAACAGCGTCAGGCTGAACAGGTATTGAAGTATATCGGTCAGCTTGCGCAGAGGTTTTGGCAGGTGATCTGTCAGGACCGCGACCCGGATATGCGCCCGTTGAGCCTGAGCAAGCGCCACGGAAAAGAAAATCACGATGACCATCATCGTCGCCATGAACTCGAAAGCCGCGGGGATCGGCCGGGCTAGAATATTGGTGCTGATAACATCTAATGCGCCGGTAAGCATCATGGCCAGCATCGCGAAGCCTGCAATGGTTGCCGCGCCCCGTCTGAGATAGCGAAGCCCCCGGGCTGGTCCGGATTCCTTCGCTTGCAAGGTCCTGTTACCGGACATAAATTTCTCCCATGTTCAGCTGCTCGCATCTGCCTCGCCGCCGCCAATCAAACATTCGTTGGCTGCTGATTTGCGTATTGCTTGGTGCTAAGATGTTTTGCGCACTAATTCTGTCCGCGGACTTCAGTTTCACCGAAAAACACGTCCATTTTGTAACCTGGACTTTTTGTCAAGAACGGTTGCGCCAAACCTCGGCATGGTTTCGAACGGTGGCGATCAGCGTTGACGCACCCGTTCCTTGTCAACAGGATCGGGTGCGTGCTGCTGGATTTTATTGAACGACTTCTTCCCAGATCGAAATCATCTTGCGGGCATCGTCGCCTTTGCCCTTTTCATCCATGGTGACGATGAAATCGGCAAAAAAATCGGGGTTGGCATCCATCCACTTTTGCTTCTCTTCTTCCGGGAACTCATGGAAGGTGACACCCAGTTCGGCCAGAGTCTTACGCGCACCCGCATCTGCGGCCATGGTCGCGTCGCGGTCTTTTCGCATGGCTTCGCGCGAGACTTCTTCAATAATGGCCTGATGCTCGGGGCTGAGTTGGTTCCAGGCATCCAGCGAAATCCAGGTCGCGTTGGTGGGCCCCTCCCAGATGGTAATTTCCGAGATATGCTTGGCCACTTCGTAGATTTTGTAATTCACAACTAAATCCACCGAGAAGGGGATGCAGTCCACGGTGCCGCGGGACAAACCTTCGTAAATTTCTGGCAAAAACAGGGTGACCGGAGTTGCACCAACGGCCTCAGCCGCCTTCGGCAATGCCTCGCCCCATGTGCGTAGCTTTTTGCCCTCCATGCCAGCGACATCGGTCACCGGATCCTTACAAACCAGAAGATAAGGATTTAGGTGATGGAAGAACAAGGTTTTCAAACCGTTCTCTTCGGCCTCAGCATTGAGAGCTGGCAGCTCATCCATCAATCGTTCCATCAGTTCTGTGGCCTGTGGTACGCTGTCCATTGCCATCGGGATTGAGTTTGGGGCCGCGTGCATGGGCAGTTGTGCCGGGAAGTACCCAGGTGACATCATGGAAATCTCGATGGCGCCGCTGCGCATCAATTCAAGATTTTCCTGCGCCTTGCCCAAAGCGCCGCTGAAGAAAAGCCGAACTTCCACTTCACCATCTGTGCGCTTCTCAATTTCCTCGGCCCACCACTTGTCGACCTGAGACCCGGAATGAGTCTCGGGCCATTGGCTGTTAGCCTTGAGTGTCATCTTTGCGAAAGCCGGTTGAGCAGTAAAAAGTGCGCCGCAAATGACCGCCGCGCTAACGAAGCCCGACCCGATACATGTGTTTTTTTGTAAGCCCATAGACTGGTCTTCCTCTGTTGGTGGCTGGTGCTGTTCTAGAGCACTGTGAATTTTTGTTGTCTTTGCAGAAGTCACGTTACCAAGGGCCTTTTCATATTGAAATACGCCAATCTTTTATGCTTATTGATAAGTAAAGTTTATCTTTTGGATTGGGAAATGGCTCAGAATCTCTTTGATAATCGTCAGTTAGAGGCACTTTACTGGATCGCTCGTCTAGGAAGTTTTGCCTCCGCCGCACGCAAGCTCAACACTAGCCAACCCGCAATTTCTCAGAGAATTCGCGATCTCGAATCGACGCTTGGTGTCACGCTTTTTGACCGAAGCCGACGGCGCGCCGTCTTGACGCCACAGGGCCGGGAAGCCGTTGAACTGGCTCAACGCATGCTATCTATCGCAGCGGAGTTAAGAGAACGCTTGGCAAAACAAGAGTTCCTCCACGGCCTATTGCGCGTGGGGGTAAACGAAACCGTAGCACTGTCTTGGTTGCCGCAACTCATGCGAAAGATCAACGAGGAGCTACCGAACGTTGAATTGGAATTGCATGTGGGTCTTACGCAGGAGCTCTGGGACAAGTACCAACGCGGTAGCTTGGAGCTTCTGTTGGTGTCAGGTCCGATTGAATCTGACACAGTTGTTTTGGAATCCTTAGGTACTACGACGTATGTCTGGATGATGGCTCCGCAGTCGGGCGCATCCACACAAAGGATTGAACCGTGCGACTTCAAAGACCTTTCCATTATTACCCATGGTCCAGGCTCCACAATGCACGAAGCAATTCTGGACTGGTTCCGGCTTAACGGGACCCGGATCCCCAATAGTGACGTTTGCCATTCGCTATCAGCGATGGCAGCCTTGACCATGGCTGGACTAGGAATTAGCCCATTGCCACCGCTCATTTACCATCGGGAAATTGAAGCCGGTAAACTAATCGCTCTCGAACCAGTACCAGAGTTGGAGCCACTCGAATTCTGGGCAGTTTACCCGCGACTGGCAGTGTCACCTCTGCCTGCCGCTGTTAGTCGTCTCGCGCGGCAAGTCAGCACATTTGAGGACGGGAGGCTACACACCAAATAAAGGAAGACTTCATTTGGGAGATGCTGTGGAATGTTTGAACAGTTAAGCATTCGGTTAAAGAGGTTTCGAATACAGCTTCATTGTTCGCAATGATTTACATTCGCGCGCCAGCCGGATTCCTATCGGCCATGAGTTTTCTTTTCCGCTGGTCGAATCTTTGGGGTAAGCAAGCAAAAGAAGGCAACTCAAACCGGGCACCTTCATCAGTTTACACGAATTTTGGAATGTAATGAGGATTTGTCGTTTGCACCCAAGTCTCGGGTGTGCCTCAACGCACCTAGATTACCAAATGTACATCCAGGAATGTACTGCTAGAAACAGACTGGTTGCCGCGACAATAGCGGTGATACCCAGTGCGTCTTTTGCAATTTGAGCCATGTTCCAGTTCCTTACGATTGGAAGCTTCGTTTTCGCTGAAGTAAGTGAGTAAGTTCAATTCATCCATACCCAAGTTTGCATAGGCGCTTTTTAATTCTCGCATAGCTAATCAAAAAAAGATTCAGCTGTGCCGTAATTTATTGGTTTGGTTTTACGCGGATGCAAATTCCAAACTTTGTTTCATGAGATTTGTCCTCTTCCTAGCTTCACCATGGTGGCCGTTGACGGAAGCAGATCGTTGCTTGCGAAGCAGGGTGAGCGAACTTTGCAAAGTCCGCTTTCTGCGCATTGCCGGCATTGATGTACGGTGCAGAAATTTGCACTTTGGGCTCACTGCTGCCGTTCTCTGCGGTGCGTTTCGACTGGCGGTAAGAGCCCTTTCCGGACTTCCGGCAGTACCACTGACTTTGCTAGCGCTGCACGTCGTGATCCCCAGAAAGCGGTTGATCAATGAGCGTTTGCGGCCGCACGTAGAAAAGGGCATGCTCAACCGGACAGTGGAGTGGCTTTCAGCCCGGAAGAACGACTTTAAATTGCCAAATCATCGATCGATTTTCCAGCTTCGAGAGCAGCGTTGACCCATGCAGGCTTACGTCCTCGCCCAGTCCAAGTTTGAGATGGATCATCAGGGTTGGCGAATTTTGCGGCGGCCTTGGTGGTTGGTTTGCGACCTTTACCCTTATGAAGCGAAATTACGTCCTCAAAGGCCACGCCAAGTTTGTCTGCAACAGCGCGCATTTCCTTCAATGCCAGATGCAAAGACTCTTTTTCCACCTCAACGATCCGCTTTTCAATTTTTGATGCCAGCTTTTTCAGATCTGCAGCGTTCAGTTTATTGATGTCAATCGACATAGCTTTCCCCTCTTTTTCGCCCTATTGCTAAAGCAGAGAGCGAGCCTTACAGCAAGTTTTGAATGCGACATCCAGGCCTCTCTTGGAGAAAGAGCCCAAAGGCGGGCAGGAGAGGACGAGGGGAGGGTGAACGATTTGTGCACCCATAGACCGCCTGAAAAAAGCGTCAGACCTTTCCATGATAACGGAAAGCGGTTGTTGATTTCGTCTGATATTTTTCAACCCGCTTTTGCCGTGGACCCAGCGTCTATCCTTTCCTGCAGGCAGGAAACGGTTGAGTAGCTTTCTTGCATTGAGGAAAAGGCGATTGTCCGTTTCGCTCTACTTTGGACGCCGTTTCCGCGCTGCCATCTTGCGACAGCCTTCCTTGCAATACTTGGCGTCGATCCGCTTCCACTCCGGCATAAGTTCACCGCAAAAGGCGCAATGCCAGCCTCGGGAATAGTTCTGTGCCAGCTTGACCGACCGCTCCGCAATCCGGTGCGCGTTCTGCCAAGGATATGACGTGTAACCCATCCGCACATAGGGTGGGTCCAATTCTTCAATCCAGATTGTCGCGTAGTCTCGATCCGTCATTTTCTGTTGTACCTTATCCGGGAACAGGCATTGATATCATTAGGTATTCGGATTTAACTACCTGCCTCGCGCGCGTATTGCGCAGAAAACCCCCTGATAGAATTCACTCACGAAGCCGAATGTTCCTTTTCTCGAGCCAGCTCAATCAGGCGGTTGCGTTCGGTCCAACGAGCGGTAATGGCCGCCGAGGTGCGCTGACTGCCCGCGATGCAGGCGACAGCGGGTTTTGAGGCGCAAAAGCACCAAAAGCACAGCCGAAAAAAGGACTTTGGATTTCAATGCAGGCTTTCCGTCATTGCGGAAAGGTCGATGCGTTGATTGTAAACGGTTAGGCTATCCCTGTCGCCTAAGCAAGGCGACGATACCCGAGCATTCCCAGCATAGCGCCCAAGAGCAACAACCCGCTGGCGGGCAGGGGCACAGGGGCAACCTGCGAGACGACAAGGTTATCCACCCTGTACTAGCCGCACCAATCAAGGCACCAAACCTGTCCCGGTGTGGTTATGCCATAGTAGTCCTTCGGAACACCCGCTGGAATTTGCAGGGATAGCACAAGCTTATCAATCCCGCTAAATGCAGAGCCAAACGTAGTTTTGTCCCAAGCACCGGGTTGACGTGCGGTCGATGACACCGACCGCGTAGCCACCACCTGATTTCCCCTGATACCCTGAATGGTCAGAGAGATAGCGGGTGCTGCTGTCCCGGCGTAATACCAAGCGTGATCCGTTACCGGTCCAATGCCCGTTTTGTAAATCCGGCTAAACCCCGTTAGGTCGACGGACGTAGGTGTAAAACGTGCGCCGTCCTGCCGCCGAATAGTGGACGATGTCAGCCCGCCATCGTCATGCAGCGAAATATGATGCCCTGAATAGTAGAGGGTAGAGAATTCGTATTGAAAGCCTTGGCTCACTCCAATCCAGTTGGTGTTTACCGGGTTGGGCGCAATGTTTACATGGTCAAAGGTAACGGTGGTTGCATTGGCTGCACCAGCCAGACACACGGCCAAAGCCGATAGAAACAGTTTCATCACAATTCCCCCTCAAATTGAGTCGAGCGTAACCGGACTCATGCACTTTTGGCAAATTGTGTGTGAGGTTTGCTATGCTGACGGACATGGCATAGGAGCCGCTGTAATCGCCGCTGGGCATGCGCTGGATTGTCGTAGATACTCCGGGGGCCGATACGGGTATTTA
>NZ_JBQFOU010000033.1:0-26488 GCF_056533845.1 Ruegeria sp. F5
TGCGCGCCTTGTTACAGACTTTGCTCTGCCTGCGTTGATTTTTGCCAATCTTAGTAGAGAGCCCTTCAACTTAGGCAATCTTAAGCTCGCCTTTGTCATCTTCGTTTCGATCGCTTTGGTAATGGTGGTGGCTTGGGTAGTAGGCCGGTGGATGCGGTTGGAGCGCCCTGTCTTAGGCTCAGTAATCCTGGTCTCAGGAGTTGGAAGCACATCCACGCTGGGCTACTCACTGGTCCACGGCATATTTGGCGAAAACACAGAGGTGATGAGTCAGCTTGTTATCATGGGGGAAGTTGGCGTCGTCCTACCGCTTTTCACGTTTGGTGTCGCGATCGCCAGTTATTTTGGCACTGATTTAGAAGATGGCCCGG
Source organism: Ruegeria sp. F5 (assembly GCF_056533845.1). Taxonomy (NCBI): domain Bacteria; kingdom Pseudomonadati; phylum Pseudomonadota; class Alphaproteobacteria; order Rhodobacterales; family Roseobacteraceae; genus Ruegeria; species Ruegeria sp. F5. Next base: position 372 of record NZ_JBQFOU010000033.1, read on the forward strand.
ATGTGATCGATGCAACCAAGGCGTTCGTTCGATCTCCCATCTTCATAGCCTTTGTTCTGGGAGTTCTGGTTTCGTCCTTAGACCTGGCTCCAGATCACAAGGTCATGAATTTGCTAGCAAGTGTGCTGAGAATCGCGAGCGACTCTTTGACTTTTCTGGTCGCATTTACAATCGGCCTCATGTTGAAGCCCATCTCATTCCGGGAGATCGCCGGGTTACTTTTGTTGGTATGTGGATTGAAGCTAATCCTCGAGCCCGCAGTCGCGGCAGCCTTTGCGACGGCGCTTGGTTTGACCGAGTTTCAAAAAGACATGTTAATTATCGAAGCGGCTATGCCGTCGGGCGCTTTGGCGGCTGTGATCGCTGCACGATATGGGTGTGACGCGGCGACTGCATCGGCCCTTTTAATAGCCACTTATGCTGTTGGGCTATTTGCGATCCCCATTGTTGGCCTGATTGCGTTGTGACGCCACATAGGTGGAGCGAACGGTTACAATATAGACCGCGACTACAGCATCAAAGCATTAAGCTGGATTTCGGTTTTGAATTAAAGCATGTCATGCTTGGCCAACATTTGATCTGGACGCAATTCGGGTATCATTTAAACGATTGGTGGTTTTCTGCTTTCTAGTCGAAGTATCAATGTGTTTGACCCAAATGAGCTTTTGGAAACAGGAATGAACACCCTTACGTGGTAGAAGTGTGCTTTGGCGAGCGGCGAACGCACCAATGGGAGGCAAGAGTGACCAAACCGACGCTTGATCACATTATGACCGTCGCGTCGGGCTATGGGGTGTCGCGTGTTTTGCTGGCAGCAACCGGGGCTGGCCTGTTCGGTCGGTTGGCGCAAGGTGGCATGACACTGTCCGAGATCCGCGCGGTTTATAACCTGCGGGAGCGCCCGGCTATGGATATGTTGGATTTGCTCGTCTCGGTGAAGCTTCTCAACCGTACAGGCGATGGGCCGAGCGCCGTTTACAGCAATACCGACGAAACAGCGGCATATCTTGACCCCGCAAAGCCCGGATACATTGGCGGAATCCTCGAGCTTTGGGACAAGCGCAACTATCGATACTGGGATACGATCTTTGAAGCCGCGCAGACGGGCGAAGCTCAGAACGAAAGCAAATCCAAGGAAACCGGTTTCTTTGAAACGCTTTACGCCGAACCAGCGCGGCTGGAAGCCTTCATGGCGGCCATGAACGGATCGTCGCTGCATGCTTTCAAGGAATTGGCGCGCGTCTTTCCTTTTGAAAACTATCATAGCGTGACAGATATCGGTGGTGCGGACGCGCTGCTTTCGCGTCTGTTGGTCCGGGCGCACGGTCACCTCGAATGTGCTTCGTTCGATCTGCCTGAGATCACTGCAATCGCTCAGAGACGCGTGGTGGAAGATAATCTTCAACACCGCATAACATGCGTGTCTGGCGACTTTTTCAAGGATCGTTTTCCACCTGCCGATGTGATCACCATGGGCATGATCCTGCACGATTGGAATCTGGAGCAGAAACATCACCTGATCCAAAAGGCATATGAGACGCTTCCGCCTGACGGTGCCCTTGTCGTGATTGAAGCCCTCATCGACGACGCACGGCGTGAAAACACCTATGGGTTGTTCATGTCTCTGACCATGTTGATGGAGTTCGGCGACCGCGCCTTTGATTTCAGCGCTGCGGAGTTCGAAACCTGGGCGCGAGAGGTCGGCTTCAAACGGTTTGAAACTTATTCGCTAACCGGTATCACACGCGCAGTGGTGGCGTACAAATGAACGACCAATTGTGGCGACGACAGTATGTCACCTGAACCCTGGCCCGTGCCCGTTGGCGAAGACGCGATCAATCGACCGCAGCAGGTGATTCCGGGGAACGTGTCCTTCGAGTAAGAACTTGTAGAACAATGCCACCTCAACCAACAGCTATCGTTTTGGTGCTATCTGGCGCTTGCGGTGGCGCGCCTTTACTTCGCCGCAGCCCAGGGCCCTCGCAGGGCATCGCCTGTATTCTCACTGCGGGTTTTCCAGCCTGAAAAAAATCCGGGGCGAACAGGTTCAATGCGGCTTGGCGGGTTGACCCTAGTCCATTTGAGCCAGTTGTGCAGAAATCGCTTCTGATGTCCGAAGCGCCAAGGCCGCAATTGTCAGTGTCGGGTTGGCTGTACCGCCAGAGGGAAAAACAGCGGACCCCACGACGAAAAGGTTGGTGGTATCGAAGCTGCGCAAGTCCTCGTCCAATACGGCTGTCTTTGGATCAGTGCCCATCCGTACCGTACCCATAATGTGGCCCGCACCTCTTGCCACGGGATCATGGCCAATTTCGGACGCGCTAATCGCGCTGAAGATGTCTGTATGCGCTGCCTCGGCCGCCTTAAGCCCGGCTTCGGTGTAGGGGTCGATGCTGAAAAAGATACTGACTTCAGGCACACCGTTTTTGTCACGGCGGTCCGGATCCACGGTTACACGGTTTTCCGGGACCGGAAGTTGCTCGACCATGGAGGATATTTCGATCTGTCGCGAAGTTACGTCGAAGATTGCTTGATCCAACGCTGCGCCCCGTAACCCTTTGGCGATGAGATGCTGTACATTCGAGGCGGGCGCGTTCCTGGACCACGCCTGACCCTGATTGCCGATTTCAATCAAAAGCGCCGCGTGGTCGGTTCGAAACGCCCCATCTCTCAGAGTGTCACATGTTGAGGTGATGAGCGGACCTCGAAACGGCCACACAGGGTCTGGCGCCATGGCCCAGCTGAGTTTCACCGGATGATCCATCAGATTTCGACCGACCTGATCGGATGAGTTCGCCAGCCCGCCGGCGGCGCGCTCTTGCGCGGAATTCAGCATCAGCCTCGGCGTTTCGATGCCGTTGGCGGCGAGGACAACGATCTTTGCACGCGCTTGGCCGCTGGTCCCATCAGAACGCTGGAATTCGACCGACTTGATGATCCCGGCTTCATCAAGGTGAAGCATAGTCGCCGTTGTCTCAGGGAAAAGCACCGCACCGCCAGCTTCGGCTTTGGCTACATGGACCGTCGCATCATATTTTGCCTGAATCGGACACAGAGGAATACAGGACGCACTTCCGCAACAAGCGGGCCGGTCGTCATGAGAGATTGAATTGCGCGCCTGTGGCACGGCCGAAAACTCATACCGGGTTCCTGTCAGCGCCGTAGCGACTTTCCGGTCACTGTAGGACTGTGGGATCGGGGACATAGGATACGGGGTGGAGCGCGGCGATCCGCGATTGTTGTCACTGTCGCCGGACGCCCCCAATTCGCGCTCTGCCCACCCATAGTAGGGCTCCAATGTCGCGTAACTGATCGGCCAATCTTCTCCCAAGCCATAGGTCGTACGGAGTACAAAGTCCTGCGGCAGAAATCTTGGTATGCTGCCCAACCAATGCCAAGTGGTGCCGCCAACTGCCTTTAGATAGTCTGATTGGAAAGACTGCGGGCCGGTCTGGCGGTAAATCGTTTCTTGCCCCTCGGCGTTTTTGTAGGATGGGGCCGTGCCCGCGGGATAAGGGCTCGCCAAGTCTTTCACGGCAGAACTCAGGAACTTACTGTAGGCTTCATCGCGTTCGATACGCGGACCTGTTTCAAACATGACGACACGCAGGCCTTGTGATGCCAATTCGGACGCCGTAAGCGCCCCGGCAACGCCAGAGCCGATGACCAGAATGTCCGCTTCGATATCGACTGCAGTAGCGACGGAGCTTCTCCTTTCAGTGCGCTCAGAGAGCGGGAGCTTCGCTCCAATCTTCAACAGCGCAGAACCCGGGTGCTTTTGTATAAGACATGGCTTGCCACACCAGCGCAGTACCGTAGGTCACCGCTTCGGGATTTGAGGGATCGGGGGAAATCCCCGTGTACCACGCCGTGAGTATCCTTGCTTCAAGCTCCGGTTGTGGTTGACCCTCTGAAAGAGCATGCAGGCCCTCGCCATCCCCGATCGCCAAAAAGCCCTGCAAGAACTTCGCGGCAGCATCCGGGTCCAGGTCTTCGCGCTGCAACAGCTTTTTCGATAGTACCAGAAAGCCATCGGCATCAATGCTCGGCGCAGCATGCAGGCGCAGCCCGCTCCACGAAGCCAGGGCTGCCACACCACAGATCACAAAGCCACGTCGGTCAAAGAACACCATTAAGCCTCCGTCAACCACAGCCCAAACCATGCATCATCTCGCTCACCATACCTGCAGACTGCCCGCATAGAAAGTTTCGACGATGTACTGAAACTGTGACTCGTACGCGTCAAAGGAAATCCAGATATTCAGTATTCTCGCTCGGATGTTTGGTTTGGTCCGCAAAAGCAGTCAACGGTCAAAGCCGAGAAAGTGCACCCGCAGCGAATGCCAGCAAAGCGGGCTGCAAACTCAGCATTCGAAGACTGCGCTCAAGGTCGGCAATGGGCCGTTCATCGAAGCCAGGCAGTATGCTGTCTACAGGATCGATTTGCTGGCCAACACACCAGTCATGTACCGAAATCAATCGTCGTCCTTGATTGCTTCCGTTTCGATATTGATCGTTACTTTATCGCCGACAAGCCCGTTTGCGACTCCGTAATCCATTCCGAACTCACTGCGCAATATGGAGGTGTAGAGCGATAGTCCCAAGACCTCGCGTTTATGACCGAACGGGTATTCCGCAACTTTGTTAAGCGTCACGGTGAGTGTTATTGGCAGAGTTTGGTCCAATACCGTCAGCTCTCCGGTTACTGTGCCACTGTTGGTGTCAGTAGGATTGCCGCCATTAGCAACAAATGTGATCTCGGGATATGACGTCACATCCAGGAAGTCTCGGTTTCGAACATGACCGTCCCGTGCCTCGTTGAACGTGTTGACGGATGCCGCCTGGATCACGACCTCGACGTCGCTCAGCTCTTGTGTGTCGGTATCGTAAATGAAACTGCCCGTCACATCCGTGAACACGCCGAGGGTTTTTGCGTAGCCGATGTGATCAATCGTGAAATAGATTGCCGTGTGCGTTGGATCGAGCTCATACCGCGCCATATCGGCGTTGGCCGCTATTGCGCATGTAAAGAGTGCTGCCGAGGCTGCGATCGTTTGAGTTGCAATGCCAAACTTGCCAGAAACGGTTTTCATTCGCACAAAAGCCATAGTTCGAAGACCTCCGAGTGGTAACCAAGGTTGTGAGGAATATAGGCTGCAATCCTGCAAAGGCCGTAAAAAACATGAGCAATTCTACAATTCGTTGTGCGACATGGAACATTCATCGCGCCAAAGGATCCGATGGGCAGATCGATCCAAACCGCGTGGTTGGTGCGATCGAGGCCGAGCTGGTTCCGTTGAGATTGGACGTTTTGGCGTTACAAGAAGCAGATGAGGAATGTCGACCGCACGCCCGAATTGTTGACGTGCAAAAAATCTCCGAACTTACGAGGCTAACTTACACGCAAGAGGCGCCCACCTTGCGTTGGGGCAGTCAGAGTGATGGATTTCTGGGAAGCATCCTGTTTCTAAGTGATAGATTTCAGCGTACCCATGCAGATGTAATCGATCTACCGGGCCATTGCCACCGGGGTGCCTTGTCGGTTGAAGCGCTGGTCGATGGGTTTTGGTTGCGCATCATGACGATGCATCTGTCCCTATCGCAACCGCTTCGCGTTATCCAAATGCGCATCATCGGGCAGTACCTACATCGTCGTCCAACGATGCAAACACTCATGCTGGGCGATTTCAATGAATGGCGGCCTTGGGGTGGTTTGATGTTTCATCGACGGATCGTAGGAACAGCCTTTCAGGGACCTACCCGAGCCAGTTTTCCAAGCCGCGCACCTTTCTTACCTCTGGACAGAATCTTGACGGATATGCCCGGCACGGTTTCAGAGGTTCAGGCACTAAGATCAGAGGTTTTGATGCGCGCTTCGGATCACTTGCCTTTGACTGGCACAGTTAAGCTTGGAAAAACAGATTGAGCGGTTGTTTGCCCGTAAGCCTACCAGAAAGCCGTTGGCGTGCTAATTTGCTCTATAGATCAAATGGGTGACATGCATGTCTGGAGGCGACTTTTACAACGCGGCACGGCCTGTTGAGGTAGAACCTCCAGTTGCCAACATGTGCTTGGCTAGCGCAGTAATTGCTCTTGCACTGGCAGTTTTTTCATTCTTGGCGTTTGGTTCGGCACTGGCCCCTTTGGTCGTTTTTGGGGTGTCCGTTGGGTTGCTGGTATTCTGCCTGCGACAAACCTACCCGTATGAAGTGTTGGGTCTGTGTAATCATGTAACACTGACCCGCCTTGCAATGGCTGCATTTTTAGCTGGGACCCTGATGGCGCAGAACGCGAATCCTTGGCTGGTGTTTATGGTGGCAACAGTCGCATTCGCTTTGGATGGCGTAGACGGCTGGTTGGCACGGCGGTCGGGACTGACCTCCCGCTTTGGGGCGAGGTTCGATATGGAAACGGACGCCTTGCTAGGCGCCATCCTCTCTGTGTGGCTGTTGGTGTCAGGGACAACCGGTCCGGAAATTCTGGTTCTGGGCTTCATGCGCTATACGTTTTGCGCTGCAGGTTTGGTCCTGCCTGCATTGCGGGCTGACTTACCCGAGGCGTTCCGTCGAAAGGCTATTTGCGTGGTTCAAATTGGTGCGTTGGTCACGCTCCTCTTTCCGTTGACGCCAGCAATCGCAATTTTGCCGATATCGTTTACGGCCGCGATACTTCTCGGGTGGTCGTTCTTCGTGGACATCAAATGGCTTCTTGGACGCGCTGAATGAAGCAAATATTTTTCTTCGCCTTGGGGGCTCTGGCTGTTTTTGCCGTCCTCGCTCTGCCGAACCATCCGAACGCTTTTGGCTGGGGGGCGTTGATGCGCTGGCCGCTGGAGTTGCCCGTTATCCTGCTTTTGATCATAGCGTTGGGCCATCGTCTAATCGTCATACACGCGGTCGCGCTGGCGTTGTTAGTTGTCATAGTCTGGAAGCTCGCCGATTACGCGATGTTCAGTGCTTATGACCGACCATTCAATCCGGTCGTCGACATGTCCTTGATCGCCGCTGGGTTCTCGTTCGCCCGCGGTAGCCTTGGGTTGGTCGCATTTGTCCTTGCTGTGTCCTTTGCCGTTTTACTCCTGACATTGTTTTATATTTTACTGTTCCGGGGCCTTGCTGCTTGGGCGACACTCGGACGAAATGCGAAGACAGGTGTCGGGGCAGCTTTGATCGGCATCGGCTGTGCAGGATGGGCCGTCGCGGACGCGGGCCATCACCTCAAGTACTGGACGTTTGGAAACAGCCCGCCGGGAACCACCTGGACCTCTCGCTTAGCAGTAAATCGCGTTGAGCAAATACAGAGAACAACCAAGGACTTGGCCGAGTTTCGCAAGGCCGCGGAATCGGATGCCTATGCCAATCAGTCCGGACTGTTGAACGAGCTTGATGGGCGAGACGTGATCCTGATCTGGATTGAAAGCTACGGGCGCGCGAGTTTCGACAACCCGCTTTATGCGCCAACGCATGTTGCGACGCTGCAGGCAGCCGAGGAGGCGATCGCCGGTTCGGGACTTACCATTAAGAGCGGTTGGCTGACCTCGCCAACGACGGGTGGACAAAGCTGGTTGGCGCATGGGGCCTTGGGTTCTGGCTTGTGGACCGCAGATAACGGGCGCTATCAGGCAATGATCGACAGTGGACGAAAGTGGCTGTTCCACATCGCTCAGGAGGCCGGGTATCGGACAGCCGCTGTCATGCCTGCAATCACCAAGCACTGGCCCGAAAGCCAGGCGATGGGATTTGACCTTGTTTTGGACGCTGCTCAAATCCCCTATGCGGGTGAGAGTTTTCGCTGGGTCACGATGCCCGACCAATTCACCTTGGCTGCGTATCCTGAGCTTTTACTGCCGGACCCGAGGCCTGACTTTGTCCAGATCGCGCTGATCTCGTCACACGCCCCTTGGACGCCGATCGCTGACGTGATCCCGTGGCAGGATGTGGGAGACGGCACCGTCTTTAACGAGATGGCCGCGCGCGGACCGGCACCCGAAGTGTTGTGGAAAGACCGCAATGCAGTGCGTGACGCGTATCGCAGATCGTTGGACTATGTTTTGCGGGTGGTCTTTTCCCATATTGTCCAACTTGCCGACGATGCACCACTGGTCATAGTTGCAGGGGACCATCAGGCCGCCGGATTTGTATCAGGCAGCAACAATAGGGACGTACCCGTTCATATGATCGGACCTCTGCAAGTCTTGGAGAAGATCGACCATTGGCGCTGGACAGATGGGCTTATCCCCACACCCGACGCACCCGTTCGCCGAATGGACAGTTTTCGTAATGACTTCGTCGCGGCGTTCTCTGACGAGGCTTCGACGGCCATGGTGTCGCAATGAACCGGTATTGGGTCAGGTTAGGCGTATCGATCACCGTGATTATCGCGCTGTTTTGGTGGATGGATGCGGCGCGTGTCGCTGCCCATCTGCGGATGCTCAGCCTGGAATGGGTCGGGCTTTCGATCCTTGCGACAACCGGCGCTACCTTCTCGATGGCGTATCGATGGCAACTTACAGCACGCGCGCTGGAAGTCCGTTTTGATTACCCCTTTGCCTTTCGCGAATATTATATCGCGCAACTGGTGAATATGGTTCTACCCGGCGGCATTCCGGGGGATGTGACCCGTGCTGTTCGGGCGCGGAAGAAAGCCGACCTCAAACGCTCAGCTCAATCGGTTTTGGCTGAACGCCTGTTGGGGCAAGTCGCGATCATGGTCGCTCTTTTTCTGGGCGTGAGTGCATCGCTGATGTGGCCCGGCGGCTTTGATCACCCTGTGCTGAGCATGACAGTTCTTGCTGTGTTGCTATCCGCCCTAATCGTGGTGCGCATTGCATCTTTTGTACTTCCATCCATGGGGAAGCTCGTTGTCTTTTTGGTCAGGCTACAACGCCAAACGGTTTTTATTCTGCTGGGCCTAGTCAGCTCTGCATGTCTGATACTGGGATTTTATGCATCAGCAAGGGCCGTAGGGATTGTCATACCGCCAGGGGGTGTGTTGATCGTCATTCCACTAGTTTTGACCGCAATGCTGATCCCCATGTCGATTGGAGGTTGGGGTTGGAGAGAAGGGGCCGCTGCTGCTCTGTTTCCAACGATCGGGGCGTCATCCAGCGCGGGTGTTGCTTCGGGTGTCACTTACGGTGCCGCCATCCTGATCGCCTCGCTACCGGCAGCTGCAATTCTGCTATGGCCCAGACCGATTGAACCACATCTATCAACAGAGAAAAGAAATTCATCATGACACAACCAGCCCATCTTACGCGCCGTTTCTTTCTTCAAACCGGAGCAGCCGGTTTTGCCGCTTCTGCATCCGGGTTGCCTGCGTTAGCAGCCAATCTGCAACCTGTGAACTTCCAGTTGTCCTGGCTTCACTCCGTGCAGTTCGGTGGAAGCTACATTGCGAAAAACAAAGGCTATTGGTCCGAACAGGGTTTGGATATTTCGCTTTTGCAAGGCGGTCCTAACGCGCCTGTAGAACCACCCGTGGTTTCGGGAACCGCATTGGTTGGAATATCCGCCGCCGATTACACCGCCGCCGCTGTGACGCAAGGTGCGCCGTTCAGAATCATCGCCGTTGCTATGCAAAAGAACCCATTCGCGATTGCATCTCTTGCGACCAACCCGGTGAACGAGCCTGCTGACCTGATTGGCAAGAAGATTGGCATGGCAGTTGCGAATACGCCCGTCTTGCAAGCCCTATGCACCTTGAACGGGATAGACATTGATCAAATCGAAATTGTCCCGACCCAATATGACCCGGCCCCGCTTGTCAGTGGCCAGGTGGATTGCCTGCTGTCCTGGGAAACGGATTTGCCCGTTGCGATGACCGTACAGGGTGTCGACAACACCACCATGCTTATGGCCGATTACGGTTATGCCGTGCATTCACAAACCTATATTGCCACCGAAGACTCCCTTGCTCAAAGGCGAGCAGAGCTGGTGTCATTGCTGAAAGGCGAAGTCATGGGGTGGAATGACTATCACAAGGACACCGACGCTGCAGCAGAGTTGACGGTGGAGATGTTCCCAGATGCAGGTCTGGATCTCGCCGCGCAAAAACTGCAAGCCGCGCGGCAAGTGCCTCTGATGTTCTCGGACCTGACGGCCGAGTTCGGGTTCGGGTGGTTCACCGAGGAGACCGTGGCGGCCAATGTGGAAACACTCGCGCTGTTAGGTCGAACTGTCACTCCTGACCTCTGGGACAGGTCGCTGCTGGAAGAGGTGTATGGCTGACCCGAGGGCTGACGCGTGAGCACGGCCGGAATTTCCTGCTCCGACATCCGAAAGAGTTTTGACCGCACAGAGGCGGTGTCTGAGCTTTCGATTGACTTTTTGTCCGGACAGACGACGGCGTTGGTTGGCCCGTCCGGCTGCGGGAAATCCACCATTCTAAGAATGATTGCTGGGTTGGAAACACCCGATACTGGGCGCATTGCAATTGGCCTGGAAACACCAAAGCAGGTCGCCCGTCGCGGGGGGCTTGCCATGGCGTTTCAAGACGCATCGCTGCTTCCATGGCGAACTGTGCGATCCAATATCGCATTGGGTGCGGAACTTGCCCGCAAACCGGTGGATCGCGTGGATGACCTGATCGATCTTGTCGGGCTGGGCGGGTTTGCCGGCTATCGGCCTGCGGAACTATCAGGTGGTATGCGCCAACGCGCTGCAATAGCGCGCAGCCTGATTTCAGAGCCAGAAGTCCTGCTGTTGGATGAACCTTTCGGGGCCGTGGATGCCATCACGCGCCGCCGTTTGAACCGGGACCTACCTCCGTTGTGGCGTCAGCGCCAAACGACAACACTTCTTGTTACGCATTCGGTTGAAGAGGCGGTTTTGCTATCGGATCGCGTGATTGTGCTGTCACCTCGGCCTGCGCGCATTTTGGCCGATATCCAAGTCGATTTTCACCGAGACAGCACCGTTTCCGCTGCAACTTCACCAGAGGTGCGGGCTTTTACTACACAAGTTCTGGCTGCGCTGGAAGAGGCTGAGTAGGTGGCACCGGGACGCACAACGCTGGGTGTTTTGCTTACGCTTCTTGTTTGGGAAGGCTTGGCGCGCGTTCAGCCAAACAGCGTGCTGATCAGCGGACCATTTGATATCGTCGCGTATATTACTGATCATTCTGGCCTGCTGTTCAGGGCTGCGACCGAAACGACAATGAACGCTGCGCTCGGGTTCATTTGGGGGAACCTTGCGGCGGTGGTCTTGGCCTGTTTCGTGATCTTGGTGCCAAAGTCGGAGAGGATCGTCTCTGCGCTCGCCCTGGTATTGTTCTGCATCCCTCTGATTGCGAGCGGCCCGATTTTAAGGGTCCTGTTTGGGCCCGGAGCAGGGCCGCAAATCGCGTTGGCGGCTTTGGCTGTTTACTACACCACATTCCTCGCCGTGGCCGTGGGCCTTCGAGCGATCTCTCAAAGCTGGACAGATTTGATGACCGTGTACGGCAGGGGCCGCTTGTCGACGCTATTCGTAGTGCGATTCAGAGCCAGCTTGCCTTATCTGTTTGTGGGATTGCAAATCGCTGCCCCAGCAGCCTTTCTGGGTGCGATGATTGGAGAATTCACAGGCGCAGAGCGAGGATTGGGTGTCTTAACCTTGAGGGCCATACGCGGTCTTCAAACGGATGCGACCTGGGCGTTGGCGGTTATTTCTGCGTCTCTCGCTATGCTCGGGTACGGATTCGTTGGACTAATCAAAAGTAAACTGACACCACATGCACCAACAATCCTGTTATCGACGCCCAGTCTTGGTCGAAAGCGCGCGCTTTCTGGTCAAGTACTTGGTGTTGTTTTTCTCGCTGTTCTAGTTTTGGTTCTGTGGCAGGGATTGATGGATTTGTTCAACCTGAATTCGTTCTTTGCAAAGCGGCCAGCAGACATTTGGAACTTCGTTTCCGACACCACAAACCTAGACACCTTGCTGACTGCGCTTGGCGAAACCCTAGCTTATGCGATCCCCGGCTATTTAGCCGGCTTGTCACTTGGAGCTGGACTATCCATGGTGTTAACGCTTTGGCCGCCCGTGGCGCGGGCGATTATGCCAACGGCCATCACGTTGCGCGCCGTGCCGATCATAACAACCGCGCCATTGCTGGTTCTAGCATTTGGGCGCGGCTTTGCTGGGACCGTTGCAATTGTTGCTGTCATGGTTTTCTTCCCCACTCTCGTTGCCTGCCTGCAGGGTCTACGACAGACCCCAACGCAAATCGTGGATCTTTTCGAAAGCTACGGTGCCAGTCGGTCAAAGCTGCTGCGATCCGCCCGGATCCCCGCCATGTTGCCCGCTTTGTTCGCGTCTGCCCGCATGGCAGTGCCTGCCTCCCTATTGGCTGTCACAACTGCAGAATGGTTGGCGACCGGGCGTGGCATAGGTGTTTTGATGGCGCTGACCGCGAGTACGTCCGATTACAACATGCTGTGGTCCTGCGTTGTACTTTTGTGTCTTGCAGCCGTTGCCGCATACTCAGGGGTTGCATGGTGTGAAAAACAGATTTTGCGCATTTATGCGAGCGAGCAAGTGATATGACAAAGGCCATTTTTGCAATTCCAGGTGACAAAGACCAGCGCACCGGCGGATTCATCTACGAAGCCACCGTGTTGCGGGTTCTAAACGAAATTGGTTGCAAGACCGAACATCTGCAACTGCCGGGCCGCTTCCCCAACCCAACGCGGGACGATATGGCAGCGGCGCTGAGAGCCCTGCGTGCTGTACCGGAAACACGCCCGATTATTCTTGATGGGTTGGTATTCGGTGCTATCGATCCAGAGGGTTTGGAGGGGGTGAGTGCCCCAATCATAGCGATGATCCACCACCCCCTTGGCCTGGAAACCGGTTTGCAGACAGAACGGGCAGAATTCCTACTCAAAAACGAAGCGGCAGCGCTCCGATACGCCGCCCATGTTGTCGTTCCCAGTCCAGAAACTGTGCGCGTGCTGGTCACCCGATTCGACGCAAACCCGGATTTGATAACCATTGCCCCGCCGGGTTTTGACCGTCCGGTTGTCCGCAAACAGCCAAAGCGCCCTCCTTTGATTTTGTCGATTGGCCTGTTGGCCCGGCGAAAAGGGCATGACACTCTTCTAAGCGCGCTTGCGACAATCAAGGACTTGGAATGGCAGGCCGTTATCGTTGGTAAGGAACATGACCAAACCACAGCGATTGAACTTTACTCTCAGTCAAAGGCCCTCGGTCTAACCGAGCGCGTGACATTCACCGGAGAGTTGGACCAAGCCCCGTTGAACGGTTTGTTCAACTCGGCGACCCTTTTTGCGCTGGCAACCCGATACGAAGGTTATGGTATGGTTCTCAGCGAAGCGATGATGTTCGGGCTTCCAATCGTGTCCTGCGATGTAGGCGCTGTGCCGGAAACAGTGGGCGAAGCAGGGATTCTGTCGCCACCTGATGACGCTCTGGCGTTCGGGGCTAATCTGCGTTTGCTTCTCGAAGACCCAGGCACGCAAGCCCGTTTGGGAAGGTTGTCAGAGCAAAAATCAATGTCTCTACCGTCGTGGCGCGAAACGGGTGGGAAATTCGCCTCTGTGATCAAATCACTCGTCGAGAAGACCAATTGAAAGAACTTTTTAGCAAGAGCGCCGCGAATAGGTATTTCGAGGATTGGCTTTTTTGGCAGGTCAATCATGCAAAATTTAAATAGAATAATGAAATACTTGCTCCAAACCCCAACTGCCAGAGCAATCCTCATGGCACTCTTCGTAATTATTGTTGTGAGAGTATGCAGCTATGACAGTTATGAAACGGCTGAATATCAGGTGCCTGATAAAGAGTATTGGGGTGCGGCGACTCTCTTCAGTTTGAACGCAATTGAACCACGTGGAAATTTTTATTTTTCTTCCCTAACCTTCCCTAAAGGGAGCCTTCGGTAAAGCGTCGACTCACGGTCGAATTTGGAGTTTCAACTCGGTTAATATGTCACCATGCCAAAGGTGACGACAAAATCGGAAGCTCTTGCAACTCAGATCATTGCTGCATTTGACGGCCTAGATCCACCTACTGATGATGAACTTCTTCACCCCGAATGTATGGATGACGTGGATATTCTTGAATTCTACGGCGGGGTCAAATGGCATGAGATGACCGATCCAATGATCGTATATGGATACGCGGCACCCACTGCTTTCAGCGCAAAGGCATTTCAGTATTACTTGCCCGCGTATCTGCTATGGACTCTGCGAAATTCAGACAGCCCGGAATATGCAAGTGAGAGCATTCTTCTGGCACTCGATCCCGGCACATCGAAAGAAATGCTGCACGAGTTCCGGAAGTCCAAGTTCAACCAATTGACGCGGGCACAGAACGAGGCCGTGTTAAAGTTTCTGTACCATTTCAGCGATCATCCTGAGCTTGGTGAATATGCGGAAGCCGCTTTGGTTAACCACTGGATTGAATAGAGCGCGTGGACACAGGGTCGATGATTTTTACCTGTTTGATTGGGCTCTTCGCAGCATTTTTTGTCAAAATCGGTATGCTGTTTTTTGGAGACTGAGAATGAGCAATGGCAGCGACTGATTGGTGGATTTAATGCGTTGTCACTTGGCGTTTTGCAATCTCGATGGTAGCAAATGGTTTGCTTGGAGGCCGGAAAAGAATTCGGTTTTCGATTATCCGTCGCTCCAACCAGCCGCATTTGTTCTTTATGCGAGCCATTGAAATGCCTTGATGACAATCTGCCAGCGCCCTTGGTCCTTCAGCAAAGTAAGCGTGTCGCAGAACCTTCGTTGTCCCCATTGGTCGTGGACAACCGCGACCGCGGTTGCGCCGGACACATTCAATGATTTTATTTCCCAGTCCGGAACTGGACCCTCGGGATCGGGAGCAACATCTGCACAGAAATCCGCGAACCCCTCTGCGCTATCCCACTGAAGTTCGCCATCGATTAGCCCTGACGACACAAATCTCTGATGGAAGGCCTCCATTAGAAGTGCCTTTTCACCTCGATTGAAGCCGGTCACATACATGTCGGTTACGGCCCGGATGTTCTCTTCATCATTGCCCATTTTCGCGTCTCATCGGCGTTTAGCAGCGACGCTGTGGTGCGGTCACAGCGCTTGATTGCCATCAAGCTACGGTATCGCATCCTGCCGCCGTTACCAACATCGGCCCCGGTCCGCATCGCGGTCGTTTCTTGCAACACGTCTAGTGTCTACATTGAGAACAAAGCTGCCATGTCCCACATATGCCCGGTTGGAAAACACAGTCTAAATTCTGGTTTGGCGGCACTCTGCTGCTGAACCGCGAAAGTTCGCTTACTGTCCAATTCTCGGGAACCCCCGAGGTGTCATGACGTTTTCACGGTGATCTCGAGGGGTCCAAATACGTGTTAGGCTGGGGCGAAATGGTTTGAGTTTCGCGTTTGGGCAGAATCGCGGATAATGCCGGGATGCGTAGCACAAAAACCATCCACATTGTTTCTTGCCACGCCGAAGGCGAAGTTGGCGACGTTATCGTTGGTGGGGTCGCACCCCCACCCGGTGACACGCTGTGGGAGCAGCGGACTTGGATTGCGCGCGACAGAAACCTTCGCAACTTCGTTCTGAACGAACCGCGAGGTGGGGTGTTTCGCCATGTGAACCTGCTTGTTCCGCCCAAGAACCCCGAAGCGCAGGCCGCCTGGATCATCATGGAACCTGAAGACACGCCTCCGATGTCAGGTTCAAACTCGGTCTGCGTATCGACCGTACTTCTGGACATGGGGATCATCCCGATGCAGGAGCCCGAGACGCACATTGTTCTCGAAGCCCCCGGTGGGCTTGTTCGGGTTCGCGCCGAATGTGCCGGCGGAAAAGCAGAGCGCATTCATGTCCAGAATGTGCCGGCGTTCGCGGCTGAGCAAGGGATTAAGCTGGACGTGCCCGGTCAGGGCGAAGTTCTTGTGGATACCGCCTACGGTGGCGACAGCTTTGTCATTGTCGACGCGGGCAAGCTCGGTATCGAGTTCGAACCGGATGAAGCGCGCAAGCTAGCGGAACTGGGCGTGAAAATCACCAACGCCTTCAACGCAAAGCATCGGTTCACTCACCCTGAGAACCCGGAATGGACCCATGTCTCATTTTGTCTCTTTGCCGGCCCACTTACTGAGGGTGAGGGCGGTTTGAGGGCGTCGTCTGCCGTCGCCATTCAGCCCGGCAAAATTGACCGATCCCCAACGGGCACATCTGTCTGCGCGCGGATGGCGTTGTTCCAAAATCGCGGACAGATGGGTGTTGGCGATACCTTTGAAGCACACTCACTGATCGGGTCCTCATTCACAGGCAAGATCGTCTCGGAAACTATGGTTGGCGATACCCGGGCAATTGTCCCAGAATTCTCTGGACGCGGGTGGATCACGGGGGTCCATCAGCACATGCTTGATCCAACCGATCCTTGGCCTGAAGGGTATCGACTAAGCGATACCTGGCCCAAGTATTGACGGTTCAGAGCGCGTCGTAGTCCGGCAATCGATCCTTCAGGAAAGTGTAGTCGTCCCGCGCACGCAGCAGTTCTTCCTTGGCCATCGTGATGACGCGAAACTCCTCAGCGGTTTCCGCGAATTTGATCGGTTGCGTGTTCTCATCCATCCAAGGAAGACAGAAAATCGAGTTTCCCCAGGTCAGCCCGGCCCGGTTCAGAGACAAAAAGAAGATCTGGTTTTCCATGGCCCGCGCCGCCGCAAAATTGTGCCAGGTCTCAAAGCTTTCGTCACGATAATACGCCCCACAGTGTAAGATGAGATCGACGTCGCGCTTCAGCGTCAAAGTGCGGGATAGTTCAGGGATGCGAATGTCGTAACAGATAATCGGAGAAACTGTTAAATTTTTAATATTAAACGTGAATATGTGATCTCCCGCCGAGAAAAACTCCTTCTCCATCGACGCTCCGTATTGGCAAAGATGAAGTTTGTCATAGTGACCAACCAGCGTTCCATCAGGGGCGACGACAGCAATCGAGATATAGTTGCCTCCTGCGCCTTTGCGGGGAAAGCTATATGACACATGGACGTCGAACTCGATGGCAACGGCCCGCCAAGTCTCAAACGATTTCCCGTCCAACGTTTCTGCGATCTCATCAAGCCGGTCGAAAGCCTCGCGTGAGTAATCTATGCTGGAAAGCTCTGGCAGAACTACCAAGTCGACGTTTCGCTGACTGAGTTGCGTTCGGACTTTTGCAGCGGACGCCGAGAGATGCTTGTCGCGTTCCTTGACACTAAGGGTCGCAGGTATTTCAATCTGGCAAGCCAGCAGAGAAAGGCTTTCGGTTGCGGTCATTTGGTTACCCTTTGTGCGGAGCTCTGATCTGACATCCGAGAATTAACCGCGCTCTGCAAGTGGAACGCTTTCCATCCGGTCTTTGAATATTTCGAGAATTGCCTGCTCTGCCCGGTTCAGCCGAGTGTTCTTGTGTTGGACCAGGTTGATATCGATTGCTAACGTGTTTTCGTAGGGCGGCAGACGCCACAACTGACCGCGCTCCACAAACCGCTGCGCCACATGGACCGGAAGCGGTCCAAAGCCGAGACCCGCGCCGATCATTCTTTGCGCCTCGCCTAGGTCGGTCGTGTATCCAATCACATTTTTGTCCAGCTTATGCCGGGCCCGCAGTAGGGCGACTGGGCGCAATGCATCCCAAAGCTGATCCGTTCGGAACGACACTGAGGTGTGGTCGCGCAAGTCTTGCAGCGTTAGGTTGCTTAGCCCAAACAATGGATGGCTCGGGCCGCAATAGAAACCAAAGTAAGACCGATACAGCACCTCGTGATGCAGGTTCGGATGGGCTTCGTGCACCAGACAGACGCCAAGCGTGGCAGATTTTTCCAGCACTGCCTGGCGAACTGCTTTGCTGGACATCACTTCTATATCAAAGCTGACTTCCGGGAACTGGTGATGAAAATCAGTCAGAATCTGGTCAAAGAACGCGTTCTCAATCTTGCTGAGCAGCGCGAGCTTGACGGTGCCAGTGACTATATCCTCTGTGCCCTGAGCGCTTTGAATTGCACGTGCCATGTTGCCGAACATATCCACACAATCCTGGTACAAGGCCCGCCCAGCGGGAGTGACGCGGAAATGAGATGGGCTGCGGTCGATCAATTCAGTTCCCAACTGCGTCTCTAGCCGCTTTAATGCCTGACTGACCGAAGGTTGTCGCCGCATTAGCCGCGTTGCCGCCAGTGTGATGCTGCCTTCCTGCACGACGAAGACAAATGTGCGCAGTAGGTTCCAATCCAACTCGCGGATCAGCTTCTCTTGTTCAGTGACTTCACTCATTGATTTCACCAATAGCCAAGATAGAAACTATCTATTTGCTCTATAATGGTTTCAAACACAAGGTAGGGCAGAGAGAGCCATCACGTTATCCACGAGAGAAGACCTTGAAGAAATCGAACCTGTTTTATCAGAGTCGTACACGCCGCCCCGAGGTGGAGCGCGCAGAAGGCATCTATGTTTGGGGTAAGAACGGCCAGCGGTATATCGATGGGTCCTCCGGCGCGATGGTCAGTAACATCGGTCATTCGAATCCGAACGTCCTGGCGGCCATGAAAGCGCAGATGGACAGCGCTACTTTCGCCTATCGTCTGCATTTTGAGAATGCTCCGGCAGAGGAACTAGCAACGGAAATTGCCGACCGCACTCCTGACGGGCTTAACAAGGTGTTCTTTGTGTCTGGTGGGTCGGAGGCCGTCGAGTCTTGTGTGAAATTCGCCCGTCAATGGGCTGTTTCCTCGGGGCAGGAAGACCGCTGGAAAGTCATCTCGCGGTTTCCCTCATATCACGGTTCAACCTTGGGCGCGTTGGCGATCACGGGCTATGGCCCGCTGACCGACGCATTCGCACCTCTCTACAAAGATATGCCCAAAATCCCCGCCCCCCGGTGCTACTTGGATCGGGACAACCTGACGGATCATGACCAAGGGCTCAAATATGCCGAGATGCTGCGGGACGAGATTATAACACAAGGGCCCGACACTGTTCTGGCCTTTGTAATGGAGCCTGTCGGAGGCGCATCGACCGGTGCCTTGGTTGCGCCCAACAGCTACTATGGTCGGGTTCGCGAAATCTGCGATGAATTCGGGGTCTTGCTTATCATGGACGAGGTTATGTCGGGTGTCGGTCGAACGGGCGCGTTTCTGGCATCCGATCACTGGAACATTCGGCCAGACCTCGTGGCCCTATCGAAAGGGTTCGGCGCAGGCTACGCCCCGCTGGGCGCGATGATTTCCGATGAGGGCATGGTCGATACCGTTCTGAATTCTGGCGGCTTTGCCCACGGCCACACCTATGCGGGCAACCCATTGGCATGCAGCGCCGGTCTTGCCGTTCTCTCCGAGATCGACAGGTTGGACCTGATAATCAACGCTCGCGTTATGGGCGACATTTTGAAGACTGGGCTTCACGACCTGATGAAGCGCTTCTCCTTCATCGGCGACGTTCGGGGCAAGGGCTTGCTGACGGCCTTCGAACTTGTCGCCGATCGCGACACGATGGACCCATTGCCCAAGGACCTCAACGCGCATGAACGATTCGTCGAGATATGCTATGAGCGCAGCTTAATCACCTACTCGCGCCGCAGCCGTGGCGGCATAGACGGCGACCATTTCCTGGTCTGTCCGCCGATGATCGTGACGAAGCCGCAGATTGATGAAATCCTCAACATTCTCGACGACAGCCTGATGGTTTTCGCGCGGGAGAACAGGTTGGAGAGCTGATTATGGCGAAAAAAATCATTCTTACGTGCGCGATAACCGGATCGATCCACACGCCGAGCATGAGCCCCTACCTGCCCGTAACGCCGGTCGAAATCGCCACATCAGCAATTGAGGCTGCGGAAGCTGGCGCGTCAGTTCTACACTTGCATGCGCGTGATCCAGAAACGGGACGCCCAAGCGCTGACATCAATGTGTTTCGGCAATTTCTGCCACGGATCACGAATGCCACTGATGCCGTCATTAACCTGACTACTGGTGGCAGTTCTCAAATGACCGTGGAGCAGCGCCTGTCGGCCCCGGCCGAACTGTCGCCGGAAATGTGCTCGCTTAACATGGGGTCAGTTAACTTCGGGCTTTTCCCGATGAAAGAACGCTTTTCAGACTGGAAGCACGACTGGGAAGAGCAGTTCCTGGAAAAAACACGTGACACCGTGTTCAAGAACACCTTTCGTGACATCGAAGCCGTTTTTCGTATGATAGGTGATGCCTGTGGTACGCGGTTCGAATGCGAATGTTACGACATCGGTCATCTGCAGACGGTGGCGTTCTACCTGCGGCAAAAACGCCTTGTGCCTCCGATCTTCCTGCAATTCGTTCTAGGCGTTCTGGGCGGCGTCGACGCCAGCCCCCACAGCTTAATGTTCATGAAAGAAACCGCCGATCGCCTTTTGGGCGAAACGTATCAATTTTCAACCCTCGCTGCTGGTCGCCAGCAGATGGGCTTGGGCACAATGAGCGTCGTCCTGGGCGGCCACGTGCGAGTCGGCCTTGAAGACAGTTTGTTGATCCGACGTGGTGAGCTTGCCACAAGCAATGCACAACAAGTCACAAAAATCCGCAGAGTTCTGGAAGAACTCGGCTATGAAATCGCAAACCCGGATGAGACACGCGAAATGCTGAATCTCAAAGGTGCGGACAAGGTTGGGTTCTGAACGATGAAGGTTTTTTCCGCACATGACCACCAATCTCAACACAATCCCAGCGGCTTTCTCGTCAACGGGATCATGCAGCCAAACCCCGAAATGCCCGAGCGCTTGGAACGGCTGCTGGCGGGAATAGCGTCTGGCAGTCACGAGCTTCTCGCGCCAGTCGATCACGGCTTAGGTCCGATTGCCGCTGTCCACACTCCGGCCTATCTGAAATTCCTCTCGACCTCCTACATGCGCTGGAAACGAGTGCCGGAGGCGACGCCGGAGATATTCCCGAACATCCACCCTGACCGCCGGGACGCAAGCTATCCCATGTCGGTTGTCGCGCAGGCAGGGTTTCACGTCACTGATATGTCTTGCCCTATCGGTGAGCATACATGGGAAGCCGCCCGCTGGTCGGCAAATTGTGCAATTTCGGCGACCAAAGCGGTAGTTGACGGCGACAGCATGGCTTATGCGCTTTGCCGCCCACCAGGGCATCATTGCTTTGCTGATCTGGCAGGTGGGTTCTGTTACCTCAACAACAGCGCTATTGCGGCACAACAATTGCGCAGCACCTATGATCGGGTCGCCATCATAGACGTCGACCTGCACCACGGAAACGGAACCCAGGGCATTTTTTATGCGCGCGATGACGTTTTTACTCTGTCGGTACACGCTGATCCGACGCGCTTTTATCCTTTCTTCTGGGGGTACGCCCACGAAGTCGGCGAAGGTTTTGGGCATGGATACAACCTAAACGTCCCCCTCGCTCGTGGCACTGCGGACGACGGCTTCCTGAAGGCCTTGCGCGATGGTTTGGTGCACGTCCAGAACTTCGCGCCGGGCGCCATCGTGATCGCCCTGGGACTGGACGCATTCGAAGGCGATCCCTTCGGGGGCCTCAAAGTTTCGACACCGGGGTTCGCCGAAATGGCGAAGATTCTGGCCACCCTCGACCTCCCGACCGTGATCGTCCAAGAAGGTGGATACCTGTGCGATGAACTTAGTGACAATCTCCATGCCTTTCTATCGGGTTTCGAAGAAGGCACGGCATGACCCAGGAGATTACCTCAGCGATCCGCCGCGTTCCCGAAGCCTGGATCGACTACAACGGTCACATGAACCTTGCTTACTATGTATTGGCCTTTGACGAGGCTTTGGATGTCATGCTGGATGACGAACTGGGCGTCGGCGCCACCTATGCAAAGACTTACAACGCAGGTCCCTTCGCGCTGCAAAACCACGTCCACTATCTGGATGAGCTTGTAGCAGGCGAAGAGTTCTTTTGTCGTTTCCTGCTGCTTGATGCAGACGCCAAACGCTTGCACGTTGCGGGCAAGATGATCCGCCCAAGGGACGACAAGACCGTCTGTGTGATGGAACAAGTCCTGATCAATGTTGATCACAACACCCGCAAGTCAACGCCTTATCCGGCAGAGGTTCAAACCCGTATTTCTGAGCTTTTGGCAAATCACGAACCTATCGCCCGCCCGGTCCAGATCGGGCGTCCAATTGGATTGAGAAGGCAATGAAACGCCTTGCCAATGTACTTTCGCCCAAAGGTTGTGGCCCAAAATGGCCGGCCAAAACAACCTAAAGGAATGTGGATCATGCCCGGCCTAGGAAAGTCCGTAAATCAATTTGCGCTGCCGGATTTGTTCGCTTAGCGTACGCAGATGCCACTCGAATTGCCGCGGTTACTGAACTTAGAAATTGGCAACTAACTATAAACTGGGAGAGAAGTTAATGATGCTTTCAAATATTACCAAGGGCCTGATGGTCGTTACGCTGAGCGCCCTGATGTCAACCGCCGCGTTTGCGGACGACATGAAGCTACGTTTTGCTGGTGTGTTCCCGATCGATCATCAGGGCACAAAAATGATGGAACAGGTTGCTGCAGATGTTGCTGCGGCAAACGTTGGCCTGACCATTGAAGTGTTCCCGGCGAACCAGCTCGGTTCCGGTGAGGCCCTGTTCGAAGACGTTGCCCGCGGCAACATCGATCTGGCTGCTGCCTTTATCTATGCCGACACCGATCCGCGCCTGGAGTTCCTGTCGATGCCGTTCCTCGTGGGTGGCTGGGACGACATGAACAACATCATGCGCAACATGGATTCTGAATATAACAAGATCCTGCAAGAGATCACCGACGAGTATGGCGTTCGCGTGATGGCTCAGAACCCCGAAGGTTTCGTAGGCATTGTGGCCACGCAAGAGCCGACCAACTGGGCCAACTTCGACGACAAAGGCATGAACATCCGTGTATGGTCGTCGCCTGCGGTTAAGTCGATGGTTGAAGCGCTTGGTTATCAGGCTACCACAATGGCTTGGGGCGATATTTTCCCAGCAATCCAGTCCGGTATCGTTGATGGGGCGATTTGTTGCACCAAGACGGCGACTTACTCGATCTTTGCACAGTCGGACGTTGGTACTCACTTCGTCGAGTACAACTCGATTTCAGAATTGACGACGTTCTACGCGTCGCAGCGTACACTTGATAAGCTCAACGATGAACAGCGCAACGCACTTCAGGCAGCGATGACAAAAGCGTCCGATGACTTCTTCCAGTACAACCGCGACAACGATGCGGCCTTCGGGGACAAGCTTGTTGAAAAAGGCTATACCATCCTCAGCCTGAATGACGAACAGCAAGCCGCTATGGCAAAGCACATCCAGGAAAACATCTGGCCGATGATGGCTAAGAACGTTGGTCAGGACGTGATTGACCGTCTGCTGGCGGCCAAGAACTGATAAGCGAAAGATGAATAGGGCCGGCAGGGTTGCTGGCCCTTTTTCTGATTCCTGACAAGAAAACTTAGAATAACGGGGGCGATGTATATGTCGGAAGGCTTAGACGGGACACCTAAGATCGTTGGCGATGAAGATGCCGACAAGCCACAGAAAATCACCGACGAGCTACCGCCAGTCATCGGGTATCCGATGAAGCTAATTGCGCTGATATGCCGACAGATTGTGATGTTCTGCGGCTTCCTGATGGCATTCACTTTCGGCGCAGTCGTGGTGATCAGATACGGCTTCGGCGGCGACTTGTTTGCCTACGAGGAATGGCTTCTGGCATTCTCGATCATCGGCTTTTTTGCTGGCGCTGTGTTGGCCTCTGCGCGTAACCTGCACATCAACGCCGATATTCTTGGTATCGTTATCCACGACCCCAAGCTGATCTGGTGGCGCGGGCTAATCGTGCTGCTGGTCGAACTGATCGTCATCCTGTTCCTTTTCTACGCCTGTTATATCTCGCTGGTGGACGATTTTTCGTTCCCGCGGCTACGCTCTACGCCTGTGTTGCGCATTCCATTTGTCACCTGGCGTATCGCAATCATGTGCGCCTTCGGCTTCATGGCCATGTTCACTGCCGCTTACCTTTACGTTCACATCCGCAAAGGTCTCGGTCTTCCCTTGCGCTCTGAGACGATGAAAGGAGCCGCAAAATGATCATCGGCGGAAGTCTTCTTATTGTATGTTTCATGCTGCTTCTCGGCGTCAGCGTATATGTGGCGTTCGGGGCGGTTCTGATCTTCATCGCGATAGTGGGTGATCAATCCATCACGGGTTACCTGCCAACGGGTTCAACCGGTATCAGATCACTGGTCCTACTTGCTATCCCGCTCTTCATGATTGCCGGCGGTATAATGGAGAAAGGCAAGATCGCAGCACCTCTTGTCGCTTTGGCTGAGATGTTCATTGGTCATATCAAAGGTGGATTGAACGCCGCGTCGGTGTTTGCCTGCGGCGTCTTCGGATCGATCTCGGGCAGCGCGAACGCGACATTGACCTGCATCGGTGGCATCATGATGCCACACCTTAGACAGGCCAACTATCCGCGCGGACAATCGGCGGCACTGATTGTGTCGGCAGCACCGCTGGGCCTGTTGATCCCACCCAGTTCCTCGCACATCCTTTATGGTTGGGTCGCACAACAGCACGTTCTCAAGTGCTTCCTGTCGACGGTCATTCCGGCGATCATCCTGATTTCGCTGTTGGTCATCACCAACCAGTTCATGCTGCGTAAGTACGACAACATCCAGCTAAAGTCGAAACCCGATCCGTTCATGCCCGCACTGCTGGGTCAGGGCCGTTTGGCCGGACCCGCGCTGATGATGCCTATCATCATACTTGGTGGCATTTATGGTGGCATCATGACCCCGACTGAGGCCGCTGGTATCGCTGTTGTTTATGCGATCCCAGTTGCGATCTACTTCTATAAGGGTCTGACCTGGAGAACTCTGGCCCAGACCATCCAAACGTCAGGCGTGACGATTGGCGTGGTTATGGTAATGATTTTTATGGTTCTGATAGTGTCGGACAACCTGATCTCGCAGGGTGCGCCTCAATTGGCCAAAGACCTGGTCTATTCGGTCTCGGACAATCCGATCGTGATCCTGTTGATGATCAACGTGGTGATGATCCTGATCGGTATGCTGATGGACGACATCTCGGGTCTGCTGCTGGCAACGCCGATCCTTCTGCCGATTGCACAAAGCGTCGGTGTCGATCCGATCCATTTTGCCGCGATCATCGGCGTCAACCTCGGCATGGCCAATATTACACCGCCGACAGCGCCTTTGTTGTATCTGGGTGCTCAGGTCTGCGATGCACCGGTGTCCAGTATGCTTTGGCCGACACTGGTCTTCATCACTTTCGCCTGGCTGCCAACGCTGATGCTGACCACTTTCGTACCAGAACTGGCTCTTTTCCTCCCGGACTTGTTGCTTAGCAGATAGCCTGGCAATCCTCAGAGAACTAAAGGCGCCTGAAGATCGGGCGCCTTTTCATTTTCTAGCTTGAACGTGTCCACTTTCTGTTGCCGCTCAACCCGCTCTGAATTCAAAAGTAGTAGCCTTCTTTCGGCGAACTACAGGACATAAATCCAAGAATGCAGAGCAACAAATGAACCGGTTGCCGCAACCATTGCTGCGATTCCCAGAGCGTCTTTTGAAACGTTTTTCATTGTCCTGATCCTTTACAGGTATTGCAGATACGAAAGGCACATAGACAACGGATCGAGGTGTGAGTACCATCTATCCTTGCATATGCGACTTGCAAGGAATGCATATCATAAGGAAACTCAGGCCTACGCTTTATCAAACTTCAGCCCCCGCTGCGAAAGCCTTACAAAAAATCGCAAAGTACGGTCGTCAACGAAACCAAAACCATTGAGAATGACCAGAAAGATCTGCGGGAGAAAAACTTCATGTAGGCGCATACTCCGTTTCTTCTGTCGTCAAAATTAGCATACGGATGACAAGATCCGGCGCAAGAATATGTCCGCTTTGTACGCACTCCGGAAGTTGTTGTCGTCTGAGCTGGCTCAATGTTCCACCGAAACCGTCAGATGATTGCTGTGAGCCCAATGCGGAGAATGGATTTCGGCACTTCGGGCAGAAAACGGTCATTCGCAAAATCCCATTGAAACGGCAACAATACGCGGCTTGCCATTGGTCGTTTAAGTAAAGAGCAGATGTGAGTGTGCCCTGGTTTCCGCGATGATCT
>NZ_JBQFOU010000034.1:0-26437 GCF_056533845.1 Ruegeria sp. F5
GTTTCTTGCCGCCGGAAACCTGCAACCGGAGACCGAACGCTCGCTGACTTCACCCGGGGCGTTGCGAACGGAAATCCAGCGCATTGCCGAGTGTGGCTATTCCACCGATGACGAGGAATTCATGACCGGAATGTCAGCCGTTGCCGTCCCCGTCCGGGATAGCCAGGGCAGGTTGGTGGCCGCGCTCGCGGTGCACGCTCCAATTCAGCGGCATGACATAGCCAGCTTGTTGCAATTTCGGCTGGTGTTACTGCGTGGCGCGCAGAAGCTTTCCCAAATGCTCTCAGGCTAGATAAGCGAGATTGCAGCGAATGTCGCGAAAACCAGGCGTTTTGTTAATGCGCCTGTCTCGTGAATTCGCGTGCGCAGCGAATGGCGGATTCGGTGGGTCGCAACGCAGTATCTCAGATCCTTGCTTGATGGCGGTTCTGGGCCGGCCACATCGGAGCGACATAAAACCAACTGGTAGCGGTCACGCGTTGCACCCAGAGGGAGGATCACTTTCGTGAGTTCGTCCCACTGTCGCAGTTCATCCTTTCATCCAGCGTCTTCAGAAGCCTGTTCAAATCTTCGGCTTCTGCCGGAGCTAGTCCCCGTATAAGGCGATGCTGCGTTTCGACATGATCGCCGACGGCTTTCTCGATTGTCGCAAATCCGGGTTCGGTCAAACGGATTAGAAACCCGCGCTTGTCTTCGGGGTTTGGCACCCGCTCGACAAGGCCGTGTTTGACGAGTTGGTCGATGCGATTGGTCATTGTTCCTGACGTCACCATTGTCAGGTCCAGCAACTCACTAGGGGTTAAGCCATCAGGTTTTCCGGATCTGCGCAGGGTCGCCAGAACATCGAAACTGGCGGCGTTCAACCCGTAAGCCTTCCAGGTTCGTTCCATTTCGCCCCGAAGCCTGGCAGTCAAACGTGAAAGCCGGCCGATGATTTCCATCGGCCCGACATCAAGGTCGGGCCGGGCCCTGTTCCATTGAGCAACGATGCGGTCTACGTGGTCCATGCAAGTTACAATGCAGGATTATATCTTGACGTCAAGATAAAAGGATGTATCTTGACGTCAAGATAATGGAGACCTGCGATGAAAAATCTCGACATTGGACTCACAGCCATTGCGCCATTGATATGGGGCAGCACCTACTATGTGACGACAGAATTCCTTCCTGCAGGGTATCCGGTCACGATGGCCGCCCTTCGCGCTCTGCCTGCCGGCCTGTTGCTTCTTGTTCTGGCACCGCGCTTGCCCAAGGGTATTTGGTGGCTGCGCATCTTCATTCTCGGCGCACTCAACTTCACGCTATTCTGGGCCTTTCTGTTTGTCGCAGCCTACCGATTACCCGGGGGAGTTGCGGCCACGGTTGGTGCGGTTCAGCCGCTGATCGTCGTATTCCTCGCCGCACTGCTGCTCGGCACTGAAGTTCGAGTCGCATCCGTGCTGGCCGCCCTGATCGGTATCCTTGGTGTTGGGCTACTCGTCTTAGGGTCAAGTATATCGCTTGATCCGGTCGGCGTGATTGCGGGGGTAAGTGGTGCAGCCTCGATGGCGTCAGGCACAGTCCTGACCCGGAAATGGCAGCCTCCCGTGTCGCTACTTACCTTCACCGCGTGGCAACTGACCGCCGGCGGTCTGTTGCTGGTGCTTCTGGCCGTCTTCATCGAGCCGCCGCTTCCGCCACTGGATTCACGAAACCTCTCCGGCATCGTCTATCTTGCGCTCATCGGGGCCGCGCTAACCTATATCCTGTGGTTCCGCGGCATCTCTCGGATAGAGCCAGGTGCCGTCTCGGTACTTGGTTTTCTGAGCCCGCTTTCCGCCGTCCTGATCGGATGGGTATTGCTGGGGCAGGCGCTGACACAAATGCAGATCACCGGGGCCGCGCTTGTCTTTGTCGCAATCTGGCTTGGTCAAAGGGCGGGGCGCGTTCGCCCGCCCAACCTTCCGAAACATCGCATCCGCAATCCAGTATGAAAGAGAACTCTCATGAAACTCATAGTATTTGGTGCCACCGGCGATGTCGGTTCTCGCGTCGTAACAGAAGGGCTCGCACGCGGGCATCACGTAACCGCAGCTGTTCGAAACGAAGCAGCGCTTGCCAAATTGCCGAAGGGCGTCAGACCGGTCATTGCGGAAGCAACAGACCCAGCAGCCCTCGCCGCCGCCATGGAATCGCAGGATATGGCGATCAGCGCGTTGCGCGCTCCGCCCGGGCGCGAAGGCGAGATCGTCTCTCTGACACGTTCGATCCTCAATGCTGCATCACGCACGGGCCTTCGGGTGATCATCGTTGGCGGCGCCGCGCGACTCCAACTGCCAAACGGCAGTCCACATACGGTTTTGTCAGACCCCAATTTCTTACCTGAAAACATCGTTCCGATCGCCCGCGCATCGATGGCGCAATGGGAACTCTGCGCCACTGAAACATCGGCTAACTGGACTTATGTCAGCCCGTCCGCTCTCTTACAGCCCGGTCGCCGCCGCGGCGTGTTCAGAACCGGTACGGACACGCTGCTTATCGATGAAGCTGGCAAATCGGAGATATCGATGGAGGACTTTGCTGTTGCGCTGGTAGATGAAGCACAATCAGCCAAATTCCCGCGCGCCGCATTCACGGTCGGTTACTAACACTCGTCTCAGACCGATATGGAAAGGCTTTTGAGCTAGATGATTAGCAGGCCGGGCGTTGCCTCAAGGATTAGTCCACCGACCCAAGGCATGGGTCACTGCAAGGCCGACGCAGCTTCTTCCGCGACGCGGTCCTGCGCCTGGCCTAAATTCCGCTCTCAGGTGTAAACGTCCGTTTTGAGGAAGCTGCACTGCAGAGTTGTTCAGATTGATGGATGTCTCTTTTGGGCCGTTCATCGAAGCCAGGCAGTATGCTGTCTACAGGATCGATTTGCTGGCCAACACAACGGTCATGTACCGAAATCAATCGTCGTCCTTGATTGCTTCCGTTTCGATATTGATCGTTACTTTATCGCCGTTAACTTTTCTTGGGTTCATTCAAATAGCTTAAAATAAGGGATTTTGATCTGCATTAAGGTGAAGTTTCTCTGCCGGTGGTACGATTGCACATTCAGGGAGTGAGAAGGAACTTTCGATGCCGACCAAGAAGTCTAAATCTAACCCTCCGTCCAGTCTCATGGACGTGTTCAAGCAAATGCAGCCGCCAATTGCAGGCAATCCGGGCTTTGGCGCTCAGATCGAACAGTTCTGGGATGCACAAGAGAAAATGTTAGAGGAAACAGAGGCCTTTGCACAGCATTGGTTCGAACGCCGTCATGAGGCTGTTCGGACGGCGCTGCGAGCGGCGCGCACTGTGTCGTCGGCGAACCCGTCAGATCCCTCGAAAGCCCTTCAGAGTATGTCGGAATGGCAGCGCCACTCGACTGAGCGGTTGGTCGCTGACGCCCAGGAATGGTTCCAAACCGTATCCCGCTGTGCGGCATATGTTGCTGAAACCGAAGCTGACGCTGTAGAGAAAACAGTCGATGATGTTGCGACCGCGGCAAAAAGTGCGGGGAAATCCTCAAAGTCTGAACCTGTATAGGGTTCCTTCCGCAGCTGATATCAGAATGAAGGCCCAGGAGCCTTAGAAAGGAGTTCGTATGTATAAGAACATCCTGATCCCTGTTGCACTGGACCAAGACCACGACACGCGAGCATCCTTTGAGGCTGCGCGCCAACTAGCCGATGCAGACACCGTGTTCACCGTGGTGCACGTCCAGGAGCCGATTCCGGCATATGTTGGGTCTCAGATTCCAAGCGAAGTACTTGCGAATACGCGGCACGAGGTTTTGGACAACCTGAATGAGAGTGCTTCTGAAATCCCGGGCGCGGAGGCTCGGCTTATCTCTGGGCATGCGGGTAGGGCTATTGTCGACTTCGCAGATGAGAACGATGTCGATTGCATCGTTTTGGCTTCGCACAAACCCGGCTTCGGGGACATTTTTCTTGGCTCTACTGCAAACCGAGTTGTGCATCACGCTAAGTGCTCGGTGCACGTGATCCGCTGATCCGGTTTCGTCCCTGTATACTGATAACAGGTCTGCCCAATGAACGAGAACGGACACAAGGACTGTGCACTCCGTAGCCGCGTTCCTGATGATCGGCATGGGCTTGCAAACTACCTGTTTGAGGAATCCGCATTCAATAGAGTTTGACGTGGGTCAGTTCGTCGTCACGGATTTGTCGACTTACTCCGGTTGGAAGTCTTCATCCAAAACCCGATGATCGCGCATGGCGACCGAAATGATGAGGCGATACTAGTGTAAACACCCTGCCTATGCTCGGCAACTCATGGTCCAAACGCACCCTTGGCTAGTTAAGGTGAGGTGGTCGTGAAAGTTTGGATCAACGACGTTTGCTACAAAGTGCCCAAATCGGAGAAACCAGATGACTGATTTGTCCCCCAAAAAGATTGCTTCCGAAAATGGAGCTACTGCGGCTGGGCTCGGGCAGAATGACACGCGGCACCCTTATGACAAACTTGATCGCGCGACACGTGCTGCGCTCGCCCGAGCCACCGCGGGTGTTTCTCCGCATTCAATTATGGCCACATGGATGGATTGGGCGCTGCATCTCAACCGTTCACCTGGACGTCAGCTCGAACTGACGGAGCGCGCAGCCCGCGGTTTCGCAAAACTCTGGGTCTATGCCAGTGAGATGGCGATCGGGACCAAGTCCGCCCCACCTTTTGAAACGCGCGCTCGGGACCACCGTTTCAGCGCGCCCGGCTGGCAGAAAGTGCCCTATTCGCTGTGGCAACAAGCCTTTCTGAGCGCACAGGATTGGTGGCAGGCCGCAACGGCCGAAATGCCAGGCATCGCCCCCCGCGATGCAGAACGAGCTCAATTTCAGATCCGCCAGGCCCTTGATCTTATCTCTCCATCGAATTTCCCGTGGTCAAACCCGGAAATCTTGAACCGCACCATTCAGACAGGTGGTAGCAATCTGGTAGAGGGTTGGGCCCATTTCCTTGAGGATTTAGCCCATACAATCACGCAAGTGCACGAACCCGCACCTCAGGGCTACGAGATCGGTAAAGACCTCGCCACGACCCCAGGCAAGGTTGTTTATCGCAACGCGCTGTTCGAACTAATCCAATATACGCCCCGCACCAAGAGCGTGCAGGCCGAACCGATCCTTTTTGTGCCCGCATGGATCATGAAATACTATGTGCTCGACCTGTCTCCGGAAAACTCCATGGTACGTTATCTGGTCGACCAGGGCTTCACCGTGTTCATGATATCCTGGGCCAACCCCACGGCTGACGAGGCTGATCTCAGCTTGGAGGATTATCGCGTGAACGGCATTATGGCTGCGATAAACGCCGTTGAGAATATCGTTCCAGGCCAGAAAATCCACGCCAATGGATATTGCCTCGGGGGTACGCTTCTGGCGATTGCGGCTGCGGTCATGCAACGTGATGGCGATGACCGGCTTGCCAGTGTCACACTTATGGCGGCTCAGGTTGATTTCGCTGAGGCCGGCGAGTTGTTGCTGTTCATTGATGACAGTCAGGTTGCTTTTGTTGAGGATCTGATGTGGTTGCAGGGCTGCCTGGACCGACCGCAAATGACGCGGACTTTCACGACAATCCGCGCCGAAGACCTGATCTATGCTCGGGCTGTCCGCCGCTACTTTCTGGGTGAAGATGACCTTCCAACCGACCTGACCGTTTGGAACAATGACACAACACGTATGCCTGCGCGGATGCATTCCGAGTACCTGCGTGGTCTGTTCCTTGAAAACCGACTGAGCGCCGGACGGTTTGCCGTCGAAGGTCGGGTTGTTGCGCTGAAGGATATCCGCGTTCCCATGTTTGTTGTGGGAACGGAATCCGATCACATTGCTCCGTGGCGATCAGTTTATAAGATCAGACTGTTTACGGACGGAGATTTGACTTTTGTGCTGACCAATGGTGGCCACAACGGCGGCATCCTGAGCGAGCCAGGTCACAAGCACCGCCACTATCGGCAGGGCCACAGGCCGGCGGACGCGCTGTATACTTCCCCGGACGAATGGTTCGAGACCACCGAAGTACAGCTGGGGTCCTGGTGGCCCGCGATGGCGGAGTGGTTAAAAAAGCAATCAACTGGCGAAACCGCACCTCCGTTCATGGCTGGAAGACAACGAGGGGCCAATAGACTGCGCAATGCGCCGGGTGAATACGTTCATCAGACCTGAGCCAGCCCAAACGCTGTGAACTCAAGAAAAAAACAATCTCTGCGCGTAGGTCGGTTCTGCCCTTTTAGGGACAGGAATGCGGTTGCCCCGATTGGTGCTGAAAACTTGATCATTCGGCAAAGGCCGATACTTTTAGGCACTGAGCCTGGCCACAGCGTAAACTGCAGATTTTTGTCAGCTCACTTGTGCGACCGAACGCCGAAACAGCATCAAACTTGTTATCGATAGGGCGAGACCCAGAACAGCCATCCAAACAAATTCAGGCCATACCACTTCGAGACCGGCTCCTTTGAAGACGATCGCCTGACTTGCTGACATGTAGTGGCGCGACGGTAGGAACAACGTACCAGCCTGTAACCAAGCCGGTTGGCCTTCAATTGGTGTCTCTCCGCCCGATAGCATCAGCATTGGCAGGACAATTAACATCACCAGGAGCGCAAACTGTGCCATCGAGCGTGCGAGCGTGGCCAGAAAAACCCCAAGTGCCGTCGCGGTAAACAGAAACAGGGCCGTGCCAAACAGGAAAAGTGTTGTTGACCCGGCGATGCTGATGCCCAATGACCCCTGCATAACAAATATCAGCGACAGTCCGGCGGCAACCAGAACAACGGCCGCGTTTGCCCAGATCTTGGCCATCGCGATGTCGAATGGGGCCAATGGCATGGCCAGCAGATGTTCGATTGTTCCGTGCTCTCTCTCGCGGATCATCGCTGCCCCGGTCAAAATAGTCGTCAGCCACATGATTTGCCCGAT
This sequence comes from Ruegeria sp. F5, assembly GCF_056533845.1. Lineage (NCBI taxonomy): Bacteria > Pseudomonadati > Pseudomonadota > Alphaproteobacteria > Rhodobacterales > Roseobacteraceae > Ruegeria > Ruegeria sp. F5. Next base: position 6,945 of record NZ_JBQFOU010000034.1, read on the forward strand.
CAAAGCAACGATACCTGCAAACCGCACCGTATCCCTGTTTGGATTGAATGCGCTTCTCAGAATGACATTGACTGAGGGGGGATTAACGAGATCGACACCAACCGCGAAACGATAGATCTCGGCGCTTAGAATATTGGAGATGTAATTTGCACCTATACCGGCCTGCTCCATAGCCGTGGCGTCGATCAGAACCTGAATCTCTGGCCTTCGCCCGAAGTCGCTACCAAACTAGCGGCACTGGAACAGCGCTTCGGCAAGAAGCCCAATATCGTCTACATCCTGGCCGACGATGTAGGCTACACCGAGTTGGGCAGCTACGGCGGTGGCAAGATCCGAGGCGCCCCGACCAACAACCTCGACCGCATGGCTGAGGAAGGCATGCGATTTCTGTCGTTTTACTCGGAAGTTGAGTGCTCGCCGTCTCGTGGAGCGGTCATGACGGGTCGGCACCCGATCCGCAATGGTCTCTACAACATCACGTTGCCCGGAGAAGTTGGGCGCGGGTTACATGGCGAAGAAGTGACCATCGCGGAAGTATTGTCGAAAGCTGGCTATTACACAGGTTTCTTCGGCAAGTGGCACATGGGTGAGGATGAGGAACATTTTCCGACCAATCAGGGGTTCGATGAAGCCGAATGGTCTGAGGACAATCCTCCCTGGTGGGTCGCTAACTGGGAAGCCAGCGCCGATGAGGATGCGGGTGGTTTCAACAACAGGGGCATGATCAACTCTCCCGGTCCCGAGGGTTTTCCTTACGACAACGGCGGCGTGATGCGTGCGCAACGCGGAGAAGAGCCGGAAATGGTCTATCGCTACAGTCTGGAACGCTACAACACTTACGATTCAGAGGTTGCAGACAATGTCATCGACTTCATCGAACGTCGGGCAGATTCAGATCAGCCTTTCTTTGTGAACTTCTGGGGCAAGGGAAACCATTTCTGGGGTGCGCATCCGGATTTCCGAGATACACCGGCACAATCCAACTCATCTGCTCAGATGGTTGAGCACGACTACAACGTTGGGCGCGTGATCAAGACGCTCGTTGATCTGGGCATCGCGGAAAACACGTTAGTCATCTGGAACTCCGACAACGGTCCGATGTACACCGTGCATCCGCATGGCGGCTACTCTCTGCTGCCCGGGACGAAGGGTGAAACCAGAGAAGGCGGCATTCGGGTTCCCGCTTTGGCCTGGTGGCCCGGCATGATCGAAGCCGGACAGGATCCTCTGGATCTTGTGCAGATAACCGACTGGTTCATGACGATGGCGCGTTTGGCGGATGCTGAAGATTACATTCCCACGGATCGGGTGATCGATGGTGTAGATCAGAGCGGGCTCTTACTGCTTGGAGAGGGTGCTGGGCGCCGGGACTACATATTTCATTATAACCGCGATCAGCTTGAAGCGGTGCGCAAGGACCAGGTCAAAATGAACCTCAAGCCAAACAAACCGGATTTTCATTTTTACGAGATGTTCAACATCTACCATGATCCGGCCGAGCGCTTTCCCAATGAAATCCAGAATGGCCTCTGGGCAGGTCCCGGTCTTACCAAGATGATCCAGGATCATTTCGCGCTGATCCAACAGTTTCCACACCGCGTGTTGGAAGGGTACTATCGGGATTTCGACCGATCCTTCGATCCTGAACCAACACCCGTTTATACCCCGCAGAAAACTGTTGATTGGTAAACCGAAGTGTCCACACAGTATTCTGACCGCATGCACGATTGTCTCTGACCTACTGTCGTAGCCGCCTTGGACGCAGGCGGCCCATAAGCGACGTTCATGGTTCTGTCGCAAACTTATTGGATGGCAGAGCATCATTGGGATTGGTGGGCAGTTTAGCCTGCCAGTTGGACGAATTGCTGAAACGGCCGGAGTCCGGGCGTGAATTGATCTTTGCGGATCATATTGACCAATTCTATGCCTGCCAGGACAGATGCGGCTGAAGCGAAGGATTTGAAGCCGAGCATGGGCCTGATCCGCCGTTTGATGAATCGATGGTCTTGTTCAATGATATTATTGAGGTACTTTCGCCTCACCATCTCAATCGGTATTGGGCAACCAAAGCCTTTCAGCATCTTGTTTATAGCTTTGATGCCGGCCGTGTTGGCCCCGCTTTTATCGATGACGATCTTACACGGCAGCCCGTTTGCTTCGAGCGCGCGGGCAAAAAACTTCGTTGCTGCAGCTTTGTTTCTGCGTTTGGACAGCATGAAATCAAGCGTTTTGCCGAACTTGTCGATCGCGCGATAGAGATACACCCACTCACCTTTCACTTTCACATACGTCTCATCCATGCGACAAGAACGATCCACAGCGCGCTTTCGATATCGCGCTGCTTCCGTTACGAGCCCGGCATATTTTCCTACCCATCGGTTCAGCGTCGCATGATCCAGATCGACGCCTCGTTCGGCCATGATTTCTTCCAGATCCCTGTAGGAGACACCGTAGCGCAGGTAGAAGAAGACCGCGTGTAAGATAACGTCTTTTGGAAAATGCGCGCCTTTAAATGAGCTTGTCACGGTTTGCTCTTGTCATAGCCGAGCGCGCGCTATCAGAACTGCAATCGGAATGACAGTTGGGAGCAGAGTTTGCGACAGAACCTGCTGAACTGGCCATCTAAACACAGCCATACCTGGTGAGCATTCAGACTTAAGAAAAGAATGCGACAAAACCAACACCAATTCACCAACCATCATGGTCGCGAAAAAAGGCGGCAAGCTACATCCTGCGGAGCTGAACCTTAATCATCCGGGGCACGGTACAGGATCGTGCCGCCGTCGCCACAGGCGTGATACCGACCCCGCCCGTCCACCGCGACGGCCCGCAATCCGGCTGTCGTCCCGGTCGGGTCCAGATGCCAGCGCTGCCCGTCGAACCGAGCGGCCGCGCCGGCGGCCCCAACGGCCACCGCATCCTGAGTGGTTCCGGTGATCGCCAACAGGTCATTGCGGGCACGGACCGGAGTGATGGTCCAGCGTGTTCCGTCAAAATGCCCGATCGTTCCGGACAAGCCGACAACGAATATATCGTCCAGAGATCGGCCCCAGACATCAAACAAAAAATGTTCGGTCCCGGCGTTGAACTCATCCCAGCGCTGCCCGTTCCAGCGCATGATCTGGCCGAAGTCACCTACAGCCAGCAAGTGTTCTGCGTCCATGCCCCAAAGCCCATACAAGGCGCTTTTGGTGCCCGAGGGCATACGTTCCCAATCCGCTCCGGTCCAATGCAGCACCAGGCCCTCGTCACCAGCCGCAAAAATCTGGCCCTTGCCGTCCGACCATAGCGACAGCAGCGTGATGTCCATGTGCAGATCGAATTGCTTATGCCAACGGGTGCCATCGAAATGGTGAATCTCGCCCAGCTGCCCGGCGGCCAGCAAGCCGCCATCCGGCGCGCGGGTCAGGTCGTGGATGCCCTGATCCCCGACGGGGGGCAGCGCCTCCCACTGGCCGCGGTCCAGAACCAGAACGGCGCCTTCCTCGCCGCAGGCATATAGCTCATCCCGCCCTGTATCGTGCCACATGCCCCAAAGCTGGCGATCCGTGCAGCTGACGGTTTCAACCCAGTTCTCCGGTTCCGCCCCTGGCTGAATGCTGGGAGCAAAGCAGCTCAGCGCCTGATCGTCGCCCACAAGAAGCGTGCCGAAATCGCCCACGGCCATGGCCTCGCCCGATGGCAGCGGCACAAGACCCAGCAGATCATGCCCCGTTCCGCTTTGAAGCCGGTCGATGCGTGCGTCGCGGATAATGTGGATTTGCCCGCTGTCGCCCAGCGTTAGCACCCCTTGGGCCGACCGCCCGAGGGCGCGGAAACGGCTGAAATCCTGCGCGGGGAACAGGTGTGCAAACCCGTCGCCGTCCCATTTGATCAAATCTCCGCGAAAGCCGTTGGCATCGACAAAATAGCGCCCCCCACACAGCAGAACGCCACCATCTTCCAGAGCCAGCGCCCCTGTGAAATTCGAGGCGACAGGGCAGGACAACGTAGTCCAGACACCTTCGCCATCGCGCAGCAGAACCGTCCCGTCACCGCCCGCCGCCATCACGCGCCCGTCGTTCAGGCGGATCACGGTTCGCAAGTGCGCGCGCGTGCCGGAGTCTTCGGTGTCCCATTCGGAGCCATCGAAATGCAGGATGGTGCCCCGATCCCCGACGGCCCAGGCCTGGCGGGTTTCGGTACCGCAGATCCCGAACAGCGGGGTGTTTTCGGGCGTGGTCGGGTATTTGCCTTCGGGATCCACGACGCAACCGCGCACCTTGTGCCATGTCGCGCCGTCATACCGCAGGATCAGACCCATCCACCCCACGGCCCACAGGTCATCCCGGGAGCGACCCCAGAGCGAATGGATCGGAACCGGCGCGGGGTTGGGCATCCGTTCCCATGTCCGGCCGTCGAAATGGGTGATGAGACCGTCATCCCCCACGACGAACAGCCCATCTTCGTCGGCCCAGCCACCCCAGAACACGTTGCCCGGTCCGGTCGGCAGCCCCTCGACCGCGTACCAGCCCTTTATTTCGGTGGGCCGCGCCCCAAATCTGCCGCGCAGCAAGCCTCGGCGCGAGATCATTTCGGAGGTTCCATCCATTTATCCGCTATCCTTCTCTGCCCCGGTAGCCTGTTTCAATCGAGTGGCCTCGGCGTCCACCAACTCGGCCAGTTCAGCGCTCAGGCCGTGGGCGGCCAACGCGTTCTGCAGGTCGCTGTTTTGCAAGTTTTCGGCGAACACCTCAGGCATCGCCGCCGCAACCGAGCGGTGAAAATCGCGCCGCCCAAGCGCCGCCACCGACCGGATGGCAGGGTCAAAGGCTTGGGCAACGGAACTTTGGGGCATGACCGCGACGACGGGCGCGCCGCTGTCCGATCCCATGGCAAGGTCGGGCGACAGGGGTATCTCGGCCAGCTTGTCGATCCCCAACTCGTCCAAAGCCTGCGCGATGCCTGCATCGGGAAACAGGTGAAATTCCTCGTGGCAGTGGGGGCATTGCACCCCCGCCATGTTCACGATCGCGCCCACCACCGGCAGCCCGCGTTCCTTGCAGAACCGCCCGGCCTTGAGGCTGTCCATTTGCGCCACCGCCTGCGGCGAGGTCACCAATACGGCAGTGGTGTTGCTGCCTTCCAGCATGTCGCAAAGGGTGATCAACTCATTCCCGGTGCCCGGAGGCATGTCGACGATCAGGAAATCCAGCGCGCCCCAGTCGAAACTGCCGATCAGGTGGTGGATGAAATCGTGCTTATAGGCATCGCGCCATACAATCGGGGTCGTGTCATCCCCGAGCATGAAGGCCAGCGAGCCGACGCGGACCGGATGGCCCAACCCTTCGGCGCCATAGTCATGCGTGTCCAGCCCGGATTGCGAGGTGCGAATCTTGGCTCCGGCAAAGCCGAAGAACCGGCTTTGGTTCGGGCCGTGGATATCGGCATCCGCGACGCCCACGCGGAACCCGTCGCGGGCCAGCCCGGCGGCAAGGTTGGCGCTGACGGTGCTTTTGCCAACACCGCCCTTGTTGGCCAGAACCACGATGATCTGGTCGATCTGTTCCAGACGGTTTTCGATCAGAACCTTGTTGTGGTGGGGCTTGTCCAGCCTGCATTCAGCCTCGCGCGGGCAGAACTGGCAGGCGTGGCCCAGACCGCAATCGGTTTTGACCACGCTTGCCTTTTCTTCAGGGGTCAGGAAATCCACGGCTTACTCCGACGTCATATCAAGCAGAATCCAGCCGTCTGAGACGCGCTTTAGCCCGTCGCGTTCCTTGTCGGCACCCTGCCAGACGGCAAAGGCCATCGGCACCGTGTCGCGGGTCAGAGAGGCATTATGCGCGCCCTCGGATTCGATCGGGCGCGACATGACAACCGTCCATTCGTTCGGATCACCGTCATTGTTGAAATACTGGCTGTCGCCGCTGACGGGCTGTTCGTCCAGCATCGTGGTGCTGCCCGGCCCTCCGGCGGCAAGGTTTTGCACGGTGTTGCCACCGGGCTGCCAGTACCAGATGTTCACCGCACTGTCCGGCCCGTCGCCCATGACATATGAGGTATCATCGGTGCCAAGCGCAAACTGCACCGCCGCGCCATCGCGGAACTTGTCGAACGCAGTCGCCGCGTTCGGGGTGTCATCGACCCAGCGCAGGCGCACATAGAATCGCTCGGACGTGCGGGCCAGCGTCATGTACAGAAAGCTGGGCTCGGCCTCGTAATTGACCCGCAGCTCGACCGATTCATGCACCGCCGGGGCGGGCGACATCGACACGCGGTATTCGGGCAGCCGGTCCCAGATGATGTCATCGGGGTCATTCACGCGGCGCAGGTAAATCCCGTCGGGGATGGTCGAGACTTTGACGCTGTCATACGCCTCGAGCAGTTTGACATTGGCATCCGCCAGCTTTTCCGAGGCCGCGATTTGCGGCGTGGACAGCAGTGCAAGGGCGGTCAGGCATGTGATCGTTTTGTGCATCTGTGATCTCCTTATCCCCATAGATTCTGAGCGGGCGTCGCGGTCTGAGAGGTTTCGGCGCGGGGTGCATCGGGGTCGCGGAACGGGCCGACGCGGGCCTCGAGTTCATGAATCTGCGCCTCTGCCCAGCTGTGCAGGTCCTGCGCCAGTTGCATCAGCGTCGGGTCCAGCAGCGGCACCTTATGATGGCGCAGCAGCCCGGCCACCGCGTCCAGCGTCGGACCAAAATAGCGACACAGAAAGTCGCGCTGCGCTCGCCGATAGCCCGAGGCATCCTTGCCCTCGCGCAGCGCGCGCGCCTCAAGATGACACAGCACCGACATCAGTTCGAACATGCTGGCCATGTGGTCGGGTTCGTCGTTGCGCCCTTCGTCCGAGGTTGCTGCCTGCAGCCCGAAATGGCGGTAGAACGCGGCGATGTTCAGCATGAAAACGGGCCGCGTCAGCCCGGCAAGGATATGTTCGTGATCCCCGGCCAGAAGGGCGGCTGTGGGCTTGCCGCCAAGCCCGTGTAGAAAGGCGCGGATATATCCCGCCTCAAAGCTGTCATAGTCGGGTGAGGGCGGCATTTTGGGCCAGCCGGCACCGGTGACATCCGTCCAGGCCGCGCTGAACGCCGCCTGAAACTCGCCCGAGGCGATGGCCTGATACAGGTCCCGCGAGGGGTGCCCAAAGGCCAGCGCCGCCAGACGCCAGATCGTTTCCTTGGCCTGCGCCCGCGCGGGGCTGTCACCTTTGGGCGGGGGAGATGAGAGAGACACCGACATCAGCTGAGCTTGAACATTTCGGCGTGACGATAGCCGATCAGAGTGTCCATCAGCTCACTTTCACCGCCCTCGGCCTTTTTGGCGCGCTCGGCGGTGATCGTCTCAAGCGCAGCGCTGACGCCGTCACCGAAAAGGCTTTCCAGATACTCCAGCGGCACGCGGGACTCAGTCGTGGTATCGCCGTTTTCGTCCAGCTTGGGTGGCGAGAGCGGCGGCACATAGAACACGTTTGGCTTGGTGCCCATCTCGGGATGCAGCGGCAGCGCCACCTTGTATTTGTCGACCAGCGTATGAATGGGGCCCTCTTCATCATCGCGGTACCCGATCCAGCGGATGCGACCGACACACTGCTTGGCGCAAGCGGTGGGCAGGCCCTTTTCAATGCGCGGATAGCAGAAGATGCATTTCTCGGATTTCGAGATTTCCTCGTTGAAATACACTTTTTTGTAGGGGCAGGCCGAGACACAATAGCGGTAGCCGCGGCAGCGTTCCTGATCGATCAGAACGATCCCGTCCTCTTGCCGTTTATAGATCGCATTGCGCGAACAGGCGGCCAGACAGGCCGGATTTTCGCAATGATTACAAAGCCTTGGCAGGTAGAAGTAATAGGTGTTGGGGTATTCGCCCTCACCCTCATCCTCGTCCCAGTTGGCGCCCCAGGTGGGTTTGACGTTCGGGCGCAACCAAGGGTCGGTGCCGGTCATCAGCGCCTCTTCATAGTTGTAGTCCCACGGGACTCCGTAATCTTCGGCGCTGGGTTCGGTGCCCAGCCGCAGGGCACCGTCGGCGTCGAAGCCGCCGCCCATGTCGGCATAGTTCTTGGGATAGCCGGTGCCGGGCATGGTTTCGACGTTGTTCCAGTACATATATTCGCGGCCATTGCGGTTGGTCCACTGCAGCTTGCAGGCCGATGTGCAGGTGTGGCAGCCGATGCATTTGTTCAGGTCCAGCACCATTGACAGTTGACGTTTCACAGCCATGTCTTATTCCTCCCTCTTGCGCGGCGTTTATGCCGGCTCCACGTCAATGCCGCTTTCGTGGGCAAGCTGGTTTGCGTTCCATTTGAACAGCTTGAACCCAAGATGCCCCCAGCCCCCCGCCAGTTCGAGCGGCTGGATCAGCGTGGCCATGGTGTTGTTCATGGGTTTCATCTGCTGGTATTGATGCGGTTCCCAGCCATGTTCCATCATGATCGTTTTGTCGGGCAGGCTGGGATAGAATTTGGCCTGGGCAAAGAACTCACCCGCGCTGTTGAAGATGCGGACGTTCGATCCGTCGGTGATGCCCTTTTCGGCGGCCAGTTTGGGGTTGATGTAGATGTTAGGCTCACCCCGTTGCAGGCGCATCATGAACTTGTTCGACCGCCAGTTGGAATGGATGCCCCAGCGGGTGTGCGGCGAATAGAAGGACAGCGGGAAGTTCGACGCCTCGGCCCCCGCGTGGTGCTGCGCCGTCGGGACGGTCGCGCCCATCTTCTCGAACGTTGGGTGGTCGCAATAGAAGGTCACGCGGCCCGTCAATGTTTCATAGGGTTTCTTGTCGACGGTCTGGGCGACGAACGGGTTATAGGGTTCATCCGGCGGGATAGGCTGGTTGTTGCCGCCTTCGGCATTCATCACGATGAAGCCCTGCTCGGCGGCCTCTTCCAGTGACACTCCGCCCATCTCGGGGCTGTTATCAACCAGCCATTTGGTTGCGTCATAGTCCGTCAGCAGGGTCTGGTTCATGGTGTAGTCATCGTAGATCGTGTGCAAATCACGGGTGACATCGCCGTCCTGATAGCCTTCGGTGATCCCGCGCGCGATGGCGCGTTCCTGGATCTTCTGGGACAGCAGGGCCATGATCTCCCAGTCGGGCTTGGCCTCGCCGATCGGATCGACGGGGCGCGAGAAGACGTTGATGAACCGATGGAACCCGACTGACCGCAAATCCCACGCCTCGTAATGGCTGGCGGCGGGCAGCAGATAGTCGGCCCATTGCGCGGTGCTGTCCATGCGGACGTTGATATCGACGAACAGTTCCTCGACCTCGTGCAGGATACGGTCGCGGTACTTGTCGGCGAATTTGTTGCGGCGGAACTTGTTATCCGCGATCGAGATCAGCCCTTTGACGTCGCCGCTATAGGGCATCCAGCCTTCCGAGATGCTTTCATCGATCATCTCTTCCATCTCGTCGACGTTAAAACCCACACGCTCTTTCAGCTTTTCGGAGTCGAAATACTCGCGGGCGTGTTCGATCATGTGGCCGCGCTGGAACTCACCCAGCCCGCCGGGTTCCAGACGGGGGAACTTCTCGAACCCGTAAAGTGCAAGGCTGAGCCACGGCACGTGTTTCCAATCGATCCACGAGGTGTCCATGCCGCCCGTCTTGCCGCCATGTCCGGTCAGTGCCAGCACCAGCGCCTGCGACCAGCCGGTGTAAATGCCGTTCGAATAACGCCCGACATTGAAGCCCAGCATCAGGATCGCCTTTTTCGCGGCAGCAATGGCGCGGGCCTCGCCGCGCACGGTTTCGGCAGCAATTCCGGTGGTTTCGACCATGGCCTCGGGCGTGTATTTCGCTGCCTCCGCCCGAACGTTTTCGAAAACAGTCGTGACCTCGATCCCTTCGACCGTGAAAGTGCCCTCAAGCGCCGGGTCGATACCCTCAAGCGCGATGGTCTTTTCCTCGGACCCCATCGAGCCCTTAAGCATCACGGCTGCGTTGCTGTTCAGATCCCAGTGATAAAAGTTCTGATCCGAGCCGCCATCGACCAGATCCGCCTCGCGCAGCAGCTTGCCGTTATCCGTGCGCACCAGCACCGGCAGGTCGGTTTGTTCCTTGACGAAATCGGCCTTGTAGAGCCCCTCTTCGAGGATCACGTTGACCATGGTCATGGCCAAAAATGGGTCGGCCCCCTGTTTGATCGGCATCCACAGATCGGCGTGGATCGACGAGGGGTTATAGTCCGGGGCCACCGACACGACGCGCGCGCCGTTATATTTGGCCTCCCACAGGTAATGCGCGTCGGGGATGCGGGTGGCGTTCGGGTTGAATAGCGACATCATGATATAGTCGGCATCGAACCACGCATCCGAGGTAAAGCTTTCAAGCGGATTGCCATAGGCCAGATGCGCGCCGGTGTTCAGGTCGCCCACGTCGGTGAAAATGTCCAACTGCACCCCGCCCACCAGCGAGGCGAACCGATAGGGCGCCGCGAACCGGACCATCGACAGGTTCCCGGACCCGGTATGGGTCATCAACTGACCCGGCCCGTGATTTTCGAAAATGTCGATGATCTTGTCGGCGATTTCCTCGGTGATGTCGTCCCATTCCATGCGCTGCCACTTGCCTTCGCCGCGTTCGCCGATGCGCTTCATCGGGTACCGCAGGCGGTCGCCCTCATACATGGCGGCGGAATGGATCGAGCCCTTTTGGCACCCGCGCGGGTTGGCATCCGGCACGTTGGGATTGATCTGCGGGTACTTGGCCAGCTGTTCTTCGCGGATGACAATGCCGTCCTTGACGTACACGTCGAAGGCACAATTGCCGACGCAGTTGATGCAATGGGCCGCCTTGCCGATCTTGTCCCATGCGAATTCGCGGCGATACAAGTCTTCCCAGTCGCGATAGGGGTATTCCTCGGCCAGGGTGTCCTCGATCGGTTCCAGCCGGTTCAGGGACCATGCCTGATTTGCAGCCAGCACGCCGGCCCCCGCAAGTGATGATGTCTGCAAAAACTCACGACGCTTCATGCGCAGCATAGTCTTCCTCCCTATGGCTGGTCGCCCATTTCAATGGGTCGTGTGGCTGACATTCACGATAGCGAATGGCAGCCGCGCAAAGGCAGCGAAGTTGTTATGAGATGTTAACGAGTTGTTAACATCACCCATAAGGGGTTCCCGGAGGCCGATAATGGTGGTGTTATCAGGGGCAAGCCCCGCCGGACCGGCGGGCCAATGAACCGGTCGCGGATGCCAACCGATACAGATCAAGCCACGTCGTCCGGGTTCGGACGAAACAGCCAGATCACGGCGCTGACAGATTATCTGACGCAGCGCCTTGAGCCGTTGGTCGATCAATCAATCGAGATTGCCAAGACCAACGGATACGCCCCCTTCACCACCACGATCCGAGCCGCCTGGGTCGAGGCCATCGTCAGCGTGACGGATTCACTGGCCCAGTATCTGGCCGACTCCGAGAACGCGCCCGCTGGCCCGATGGCAACGCTGGACTATGCTCGCGACCCGCGCTTTTCGCGCATGCGCCTGATCGCTCGGCAGCATCGGGCGCTTGGCATCACATTGCAGATGTATGTGGGCCTGTTCAAACACTTCCGAAACCTCTACCTGTCCGAACTGACCCATATGCCCGGCGGCATGAGCGAAGATGAAGCCTCGCTCGTGCGGGACTTTTTCGACGAGGTCGAGCTGAGCATCAGCGCGGATTGGAACGACAAAAGCGACAATCTGCGCCTGCGCGAGTTGCAGGAACGGTCGCGCGCGGTCACGCTGGACAAGGACAGGTATTTTGCAATCTTCGAAAGCCTGCAAAGCGCCGCGTTCCTGCTGGACCGTGACAGTCGGCTTGTGAACGCCAACCAAGCGTCGGCCGAACTGTTTGTCGGCCGCGATGCGCAGGCCGGTGACGTGATCTATCTGCGGTCGATGCGCAGCCGGAAGAAGAACCTGCAATCGGTTGTCGACCAGATCATGACCAATGCGCAATCCTCGGACGGGCCGATCTGGATGGATACGCTGGACGGGCCGAGATGTTTCAACATCCGCACCCGAACCCTGCACGACTCGGTCGAGAATATGGCGATCGGCCATGTCGTGCTGCTCAACGATGTGACCGAGTTGCAGCGCAAGGCCGAACAGGCCCGCCAGTCGGAACAGGGCATGTCGCGGTTCCTGGCCACCATGAGCCACGAAATCCGGACGCCTCTGCACGGGGTTCTAGGCGCTGCCGAATTGTTGCGCACCGCGGATCAGGCCAGCGGGGCGACTTATCTGGATATCATCGAGGGGGCGGGCAAGTCGCTGCTGCAAACACTCAGCAACGTGTTGGACTATTCCAAATTCCAGAATGAACCCCCGGTCCCCCGCCCCGCCCAGGTCGATCTGCATGAAGAGATCCGTGTTTTCGGCGATATTGCCACCATCGGGCAGAACGTGGCGCAATCGCCCTTGCATGTCGAAGTCGATGCCCGGATTCCCAAGGCCGTGTGCATCGACTGGGGTATGACGCAGCAGGTTCTCAGCAATCTGGTCTCAAACGCGCAGAAAGCTGATGACGGGCGCGGCGTTGTCGTGTCGGTTGGCCGTGTCGAGGACAAAACCGGACGGGATGTGCTGCGCGTTGATGTCTCGGACCACGGGCCGGGCATATCCCGCGCCGCCGCCGCCGCTTTGGAAAGCCCGTTCCGCAAGGCGATTGCGCGCGATACCGGCAACGGCGGGTCCGGTTTGGGGCTGGCAATCTCGCATTATCTGGTCGAGGCGATGGAAGGCCGGATCAGCTATGAAAATCTTGCAGATGGCGCACGGGTGTCGTTCGACGTGCCGCTGATGCAATCGGAATGGCAAACCTCGGACGAGCCCGCCGAGGCAGAGCCGGTTGCCCCCATGGCGCAGTTCTGCCTGTTGGTTGACGACGATCCCATCGGCGCTTTGGTGACGGCGCGCCAACTGGAACGCATTGGCCTTGTGGTTACACGGGCCGCCACCGTGCATGAGGCAGAACAGCTGGCCCGGCAATGCGCGTTTGACGTATTTGTCGTCGATTATCTGCTGCCGGATGGCGATGGGCCTTCGCTGGTGAAGGCGCTGAAGCGCAAGTCGGGGACTTCGGCGCGGTTTCTGGCGCTGACGGCAAATGTCGAAGCTCTGGCCGGGCAAACGCAGGATTTTGACGAGGTTCTTGCAAAACCTGCCGGACAGGTCACTCTGGCCTCAGCAATCTTTGGGTCGCGATCCCGGGCTTATGCGGCCTTGTCCGCCGGGCAAGGCGATTTCGACGGGTTGCAGGGGCTAGCACCAGAAACGGTCGTCGCAATGATAGAAACCTTCGACGCTAGCTGGTCCGAGTTCCGGCAGACACTCACCCAAGCCGGGCCGGATACCCCGCGGCCCGCTTTGGCCTTGTCCGCACATCGCCATGCCGGAAGCTGCGCGGTTCTGGGTTTGACCGAGTTGGAGGCCGCATTGCGCAAGCTTGAAGCAGTTTGCAACGCGGATGCAGCTGCGTGCCTGACGCCCTTTCTGCCGGCCTTAGACAAAGATCTGGCCGACGTGCCCTCGTGGCTGCGGCTCAAGGCTGTTTGGGGGGTGAAATGAGCATCAGGCTTTCCACAAAGCAGCCGTCGGATATCGGCACGCACAGGGTTCTGTGCATCGAAGACGACCCGATCGTTCAGCTGATGCTGCGAGACATCGTTGGGAACTCTGGTGCCGAATGCCGTATCGTCGCTTCAGCCTGCAAAGCCGAAGAAGAGCTGGCCGCGTCCCGGTTTGATCTGGTCCTACTGGACCGCAGGCTGCCCGACAGCGACGGGTTGTTGCTGTTGCAATCCATCAAGAAAAGCAGCGATTGCCCGGTCATGATCCTTAGCGCCATGGACGACACCCGCGACAAACTTCTGGGCCTTGGGTTGGGGGCCGAAGAATACATCACCAAACCGTTCAACCCGCTGGAGCTGAGCAGCCGCATCCGGCAATTGCTGAACACCCGGCCTGGCACGGCCACCAACCGGAAACCGGAACGGTTCGTGGCGGCAGGCATGTCCTTTGACCCCCGCAGCCGCCGTCTTGAGGCCCAGGGATGTTCCGCAATTCTGGCCCCCGCCGAAGCCCGGCTGCTGCACATCCTGCTGCAGCACGCGGGCGAGGTTCAAACCCGCGATGAACTGTCGAAATTTGCCTGCGCCCGGGAATGGACCCCGGGGGACCGGACGATTGATGTGTTGATCAACCGCTTGCGAAGACGCCTGAAAGCACTGCCCGCCGAAATCGTAACAGTTCACCGCATGGGCTATATGCTGGATGTCGAGCTGGGGATCTGAAAGGATCTGTCGCAAGTTCCTTTGAAAGCGCGGCTTGAGAGAACAAGTCCAAAAGTGTTGAATTGGGTGTAAGGTGGTTTACGCGTCAGACCGAAGTTGGCCACCGCCCGTAGAGGCAGCTTAGGTCCCGAAGGTATGAAACAGATTTCGCTTTGGTCTTCGACTATCATCTTAGGCGCCTACCGACCGAAAAATTAGTGCGCTTCCAAGATACTACAGAAAACGTTCACCCAATTTGAGATGCATCAAGGGCTGAAAAAAACCAGTGTTCTGTAACTCACAAAGCGTCAAATACCATTTCACTCAAACCGATAGGCCATTCAAGCAGCCTCTACGCGTCACTATCCGTTAGTTCACGCGACCAACTCAGTTGGCCACGATCAGCATCAGGCATTCGCTGCTCTTCCCTCCAAGCCCAATTTCCACGGTTCACGTAAACTGAGCATTTGGTATGATTCACGACCCTGTTCGCAGTCGAGCCGAGGAAGATATCCCCGAAACCCGTCTCTTACCGTTTGGTACTGCCAAGAAAAGCAAACCAATAGGCCAGGGCCACTCCTCCCGCCCCGCCGACAATGTTGCCAAGAGTGACCCACAATAGGTTGGTCGCTGCGGCGAAAATCGGCACAGTTGCCCCCGCCGCCCAGCCCTGCGGGAAGAAATACATGTTCGCAATCGAATGCTCGAGCCCCAGCAGCACAAATGCTGTGACGGGCCATAAGACAGCCAGGACTTTGCCGGCAACGCTGCGGGCGGCGAAAGACAGCCACACGGCCAGGCAGACCAGCCCGTTGCACAATGCGCCACGGGCGAAGGCCTCCATCGGTTCCAACCCTGCTTTGGCATCGGCGATCCTCATGGCAGTGCTGCCCATCGGACCCTCAAGCAGGCCGGTCAGGGCGAAGGCAAATGCAAGCCCGACGGCACCCGTGAAGTTTCCGGCGTAGACGATGCCCCAGCTTCGGAACAGCAGCCGCAGCGCTATCTTGCGGTCGACCGCTGCGATCACCATCAAAACATTACCGGTAAACAACTCTGCCCCACCTGCGATCACCAGGATAAGTCCTAAAGAAAATACTGCTCCACCCAGAACGCGGATCGGCCCCACAGCGCTGTCTGCTCCCGTGACCGCCATCGTATAGGCCGCTGCGCCAAACCCTATGAACGCTCCGGCTAGCATCGCAAGAACGAACATGGGCGCCACTGGCAATTTTGCCTTTGCGACTCCGGCAGTCTCAACCAACGCCGCGATTTCAGCGGGTTTGTGGGCATCGAACGAGGCCGGTGTTTTCATGTGGGGCTCCATAGTGTGCACGGATCTACGTAGCAGGGGTTCACAGCATGTCTTCTGACCTGAAACTGGTGCGCAAAAAAAGGGAGCTCACTCGTGGTTTGGGTAATGTCGCCTAACACAATTTGGTGCGCGGTCATGTCCAGAAGCACCCATGAGCCCTTTTTTAGCTCCCGCTTTCATGCCGCTGACCTCAAGCAGCGTAAGTATTTTTCCATTTGCGCGGTCGGGAATTCAGCGTCACGGAGTAGCTATCGAATCTTAGTTCTGTCACGAGACTTCAATGCAAAGCTTTAGGATCGTCATCGTTTTTGCGCCGATTTGGGACTAAGTTTGAAGCCTAGGCAACGGTTAATACCGCACAAGTGGCATTGCGACTGATGCCTTGAGAGGTGCTCCCTTGAATTAGGCTACCTATGCTACCCAATCCGCGGCGGCCCGTCACAATCAGGTCCGCCGTGCATTGCTCGGCGCATGCAATGATCTCGTCGACCGGATCACCGCGTTGGATATGCGCTTGAGAAACCGCCTGATTGTACTCTTCGGCAATCTCTTTACCCGCGGAAATGATCTTGTCGGCTGCCAGCTGCACCTCTTCGTCTGAAGGCATTGTCGTGACCGCGTGATAACCAGCAACCGCGCCCATTGCGAACGCCACGGTTTGCGGCTGAGGTGTATGAACCAGGTTAATCTGGGAGCCATATTTGCTTGAGATATCACAGGCAAGGCGCAGTGCTGCTTCTGACGCCTCCGATCCATCCAAGCCAACCACGATCGTTTTGAACATATCGCGCTACCTCCTCAATGAGGGTTTAGTATGGGTGAAATTGCGCAAAACAGCTTTGACACAAATCAACATTTCTCGCTGCAAATTCGAGCGCAGTCGTCCGTCCATTTCCAGTGGCTCCATGGGACCTGAACCAACTTTTAAATTCGCTGGGTTTGCAAGTGGGTCATGCCAAAGGGATGTGTCGCAAACCTCCTGACTGGATCGACGAGCGACGTTTGTTCTCAGCGTATGGTTATTTGACAAGTTTTAGCATGATCTCTTTGAAAGGCTTCGATTTCCCCAAGGATGCAGTTTTGTACGCTGTGTACTTATATTTGCGGTACACAGAGTCGTATCGGTATTTGGTAGAGATCATGGCCGAACGCGGCGTGAAAGTGGACAACGCCACTCTCAATAGGTGGGTCGTGAAGTATTCAACGATACTCACAGCCAGAGCGCAATCAAAGAAACGAACAACGCTGAGTTCCTGACGCATGGACGATACATATATTCGTGTGCGCGGAAGGCTTCGCATCTCCATAAGGTTCCGCCGACAGTGTTTCGGCAGGTCAGAGGCCGGACACATGACTGCACCCAATCAGACGCTCCAATGCTCTGAACTCGCTTGATGTAAACGGGGCATCCACAAGAAAACTATGTTCATTTGGGATCGGGCAGTAGCCTTTCGCGTAGACATATTACACTTAGTTTGGCGCTCAAAGAGCAGTCAGCAACTAGAGACCTTTTCGACATCCTTCAGGGCTTATCTTCTGGACCAGGTTTGATTTTGCACTCGTAAAAAATCCGCGCGGTACAAACTCGGCAGATACCATTGTCCACGTTTGCAACAGCGGCTCTGATCGCATCGGATTACCGTCTTTCTGGTACTTGCAGCACTAACAACGAACCCCTGAGTCCATTGATCCATGTCATGGACTGTTTCGTTGTCCCAAGCTTATTTGAATGCGAGCGGAAAAGGAGAAGTGCCATGCTAAAAAATACTGTCGCCGTATTCTTTTTGGTGTGTCTTGTGGTTCTTGGTGCATGTGAAAAAAGTAGCGATACCTATCCGATTTCTGGGGAGCAGTGCGGCCCAGAAGACCCAGTGAAGACATTGGATGCCAGAGATTGTTTAATTCCACCTGCGTAAACCAATGCAGAGTAACTCCGTGCTTCAAGGCAATACTAAACGATTACTTCGCGGAAGCTGTTGACGTAGTTGAACGCCATGGCGGTAACCTTCTGAAGTTCATGGGAGATGGAATGCTTGCCATCTTCGATATCAATCAAGTTCCGGACGCTCGCCGCGTCGCAATTCACGCGGTAGCGGAGTTGCGAGATACTTTTGAGGAACTCAACCAACGACGGTAGGCGGATGGTTTGCCAACGACCGGCTTCACTCTTTTGTTGCACGCAGGCGACGTTCTTTACGGCAATACTGGCGGTAGGTCTCGCTTAGATTTCACAGTGGTCGGTCCAGCGGTAAATACAACTTCGCGCATTTTAGGTATGTGCAGCGCGCTTGATCAGAACAATGTGGTTTCCGACAAGGTGGCGGGCGGCTTGGTGGGGTCCATTCCAAGTCTTGTGTCGCTGGGGCGATACAGATTGCGCGGCATCGCTGAAAGACAGGTGCTGTTTACGATAGACTAAACACGAACTGAAAGGCGCCACCTAAACAGAGTAGAACCGTGACCGCAGTGTACCGGTGTGCGTAAGGATTGCGACTTTGGGCCGCGATGGCCCCCTGTGGCGCACGTATCAAACGAACATTGTCCCTTTTTCTACCGTTGGATGCTCTCAAGATAGAATAACAGTCCGGCGAGCTCTCGCGGCGTCGGAGTTAGAACGCCGTCGATATCGACTGGGACAAGGTCTTCTGCCATCGCTCCGCCAAACTCTGGCATCACCCGGGAGAGGTGGCTGTTTTGCGGATCGCCATAGATGTAACTCAAGGCACGTGCTTGCGGAAAACTGCCACCGTTTCTCTCGCTGAGTGTGGTTAGATCCGGTGGAGTAACAGGTAAACTGGCAGCTTCCGGACCACTCCCTCGCCCATCGATGCCGTGACAAGACTGGCAATTGGCCAAGAAAAACGCTTCGCCGTCAGCACGTGTGGGCATCGCATTGTCTTCCCGAACGAGTTCCGAACACGATGCCACAAGCGTTGTCATGAGCCACACTAAACCGAGCCGGCGACAATTGATCATTAGCATCTCCTTTTCTGGTGAGAGACGAAGGCACATCTCATTTCTCGGGCAAATAAGACTGTCTTCATTAAATGAATCAAAATGGTTGGAGCACCCGAGTCTTTTTTCTCACCAAACGCGGCGATGAGCTCTCTGGACTCGACTTGGAGCCCACGCTGTCGTGTCACGTGAAGTAACCTGCAATCTAGTTTGTTCTTTTTCGTGCCTCAGGATGTAAGGCCGCTCCAAGAATATGTTCAGATCGGTGTATCACGTGATTTGCCTGCCCAACTATCAACGGGTCCGGTGCTCCGACAATCTCAAGGTCCTTTCCAGGGTAGTCCAAAGTAGACAAAAAATGACGCATACAATTCAGGCGGGCCCGTTTCTTGTCGTTGGATTTGACGATAGTCCACGGAGCATCCGCGGTGTCCGTGTAAAAGAACATCGCTTCTTTTGCCTCGGTATAGTCTTCCCATTTGTCGAGACTGGCCTTGTCAATTGGTGACAGTTTCCATTGCTTCAAAGGATCTGTCTCGCGACTTTTGAACCGGTTTTTCTGCTCCGATTGCGTGACCGAAAACCAGTATTTGTAGAACCGTATGCCTGATCGAACGAGCATGCGTTCCAGCTCAGGAGCTTGTCTCATAAACTCCAGATACTCGTTGGGATCACAAAACCCCATCACCCGCTCCACGCCTGCTCGGTTGTACCAGGAGCGATCAAAGAAAACCATTTCACCAGATGTAGGCAGCTCCTGAACATAGCGTTGGAAATACCATTGCCCACGCTCTTCATCCGTTGGCTTGTTCAACGCGACAATTCGAGCCGCTCGCGGATTTAGGTGCTCCATAAATCGCTTTATCGTACCACCTTTGCCAGCGGCATCACGTCCTTCAAAGAGCAATGCGAATTTCTGTCCGGTCTGCTGTGCCCAAATCTGGACTTTGAGCAGCTCTGCCTGGAGCTTAGCTT
>NZ_JBQFOU010000035.1:0-23383 GCF_056533845.1 Ruegeria sp. F5
CGTAAACTGCGAAAATGCCCTACTCGAAAGCTTTTACGCAGGTGAACACATACTCAATGCAGATCTACAAGTATATCAGGAGTTAATTGAGGTTTTCCCCGAGCTTGCTGACAGAAGATACAAACCAAGTCCTTCTCGCCCGTTTATCCGCCGCATCGAAGCTGCTCTCATCAACTAGATGAAAAATTGGATCTCGAACCCAAGCTGTTCAGCCCCAGCCCAAAAAGCAAGCTAACAAAACGATGCTCTGCAAATTGTCCAATGTCCTCGTCTAGCTCTACGCAAACCATTGCGACCAGATTTGCGCAAGCGGCAACGGCGGCGCGAGGGTGCTGTCAGACTAATTCGAACCAGCCTCAGTTTGCCGCAGAAACCGCGAACCTATCCGGAAAAAAGTTGACGCCACTCGCTGAGAGCAGCGGCCCGGGTCAGCTTGAAGGTGTCTCGGCTGGCTAGCGATCTTTCCTGGTTCAAATGGTTGTAGACGGAGGAATGGACGGAGGTAAATTTCTGTATACTTCGCATGCGCCTGAAACGCTGCATCGCGCGTTCGCGTCGTCGAAACGACAGGTGCGAATTTTCGACATGGTTGTTGAGCCACCTTCCCGTCTGTTGTATTTCGAGCGCGCCCAATATTCTGTGCACAGCCTTATAGGATTCAATGCGGTCGGCAACGATCTCTTTGGCGCAACCATGCCGCTTCATCAATTTCTTGAGTAATTTCAATGCTGCAGCCGCGATTGGTCGTTCGTAAGATCGGATTGAATGACCGCACCGAGCCCTTAGCTGGCGTTGCCAAAGAGGCCTCAGCGAGCCGAAAGAAAGCCTCTGCTGGAAAATCGTCGTCGATACTCAGCAGGGCTGAGACCAGTCATCTTTTTGAACAGGCGCCGGAACGCTCGGGAATCTGAATACCCGACGGCCTCTGAGACAGCTTCGACACTGTGGTCGTCCATCTCCAGAAATTGCTTGGCCTCCTCGACCCTAAGCGACTGCACATAGTCTTTGGGGCTGTAGCCCGTTGCCGCGCGGAAGCGTCGGTCGAACGTACGTCGCGGGAGGCCAGAGCGAGAGATCATCCGCGCTACTGCGTCACGCTTTCCATAAGCATCGGCGAGCCAAGTCTGGCATTCCTGAATGACTGCGTCCTCGCTCTGCGACCTTCTCTTGGGAGCTGCGTAGTGTCTTTGGCCGTCGGGTTTTGGATCGACACAATAGAACCGCGCTGATTTCGCTGCGTGCTCCGGACCGATGTAGCGCGCAATCAGGTAAAGCGCGAGGTCCTGCCAGGATGCCATACCTCCTGACATCACGATACAGTCTCCCTCTCCTGCAAAAGTAAGCGTGCGGTCCGGACAGAAAGCCACGCGCGGATAACGCTTCTCAAAAACCTCAGCCATGGACCAGTGCGCCGTCGCCTCTTGACCGTCGAGGAGCCCGGCGTCCGCCAAGAGCGCCGAGCCAGAGCATGCCGTTGCCAGGCGCGCGCCT
The DNA here is from genome assembly GCF_056533845.1 of Ruegeria sp. F5. Taxonomy (NCBI): domain Bacteria; kingdom Pseudomonadati; phylum Pseudomonadota; class Alphaproteobacteria; order Rhodobacterales; family Roseobacteraceae; genus Ruegeria; species Ruegeria sp. F5. The sequence goes on from NZ_JBQFOU010000035.1 coordinate 1,492, forward strand.
GCCGAATGTCGCTCGACGATCCAGTCGATCTCCGGCCCCAAAACCTCCTTCGGCGGGGTCATCATACCGATCCTGAAGTTTGGCAGGCAGATGATCTCTGCGTCGTCTGCTTCTTCAAGCGTCGCGTCAGGTGCCACTGGGACGCGGCTTATGCAGCGGAATGGCTCCTTGGCTCTGGCGACGATCCTAACTCGTGTCATTGGCGGAGTGGGCGCGCCCTCGGTGAGGTAGGACCACGCAGACCCTACTGACGTCAGCAAATCATAGATGCCGTAGAGAATGGCGCCCCGGCAACTCTCGGCCGCAAGGATGTCGATCCGCAGAGGTTCAGCGATGAAATCCCTGGTTGTCATTTTCATACTCTCCTCTTCGAATCCGATGGCCGATTTGGCCCTCTTGTGGCCGGTTCGACCCTGACAAATGCGTTTTTCGTCCACCAGTTTGGAGCAGACTACAAAAGCACGCGAGGAAAATCATGACCTACGAAGCTTTCAAGTTTGCAGAAAAAGAGGGATGGGACGCCCGCGCTGCTGCCTATGACGAATTCACCGGGCGGGTGACGACCGGCGCGATTCCGACGCTTCTGGCGATGGCCGAATTGGCCCCAGGCAAACGTATTCTGGACCTTTGCTGCGGCACCGGAAGGGCTGCGGGCGCAGCAATCGCACTTGGCGCTGACGCCGAGGGCGTTGATGTATCTGCGTCGATGGTCAAGGTGGCGCAAAGCGCTTTCCCCGCAGCACGCTTTGTAACCGGTGATGCCGAGTCGATACCAAAAAATGATGCTGACTTCGATGCTGTGATTTGCTCGTTTGGGATTATGCATGTGGGCAGCCCAGAAACCATGTTTAACGAGATTGCGCGCGTTTTGAAACCCGGTGGGCGAGTAGCACTCAGCCATTGGATTGGACCGCCACAGTCACCGTTGTTCCGGATCGTCTTTGGCACGATGCAGAGCATTGCGGACATGTCCGTCGTCCCTGCGTCACCGCCCCCATTCGCTCTTTCTTCGGAAGATACCATGCGAGAGCAACTAGAAGCGGCTGGTTTTAGGGAGTTTTCAAGCGCCCGAGTTCCACTGGTCTTCAAAGCTCCAAAAGGACAGTTCGCCAATCATTTCCGAAATTTCGCTGCAAGGGCGGCTGTTATTCTCGACAAGCAGAATGAATACGTCCTGAAAGAAATCTACTCCTCTTGGGATGCCCAGTTAAAGGATTTTCTCGATGGCGAGGAATACCACGTTCCGATGCCCGCCATAGCAGCGACTGCCGTCCGAGGTGCCTAGATCCATGATGATCTTTCGACCTATGCTCGCGGCGAGTATGAGTAGGTGGAGGTTGTTCAACTCTCGACAATCGCTCAGTCCGCATTGCCGGCACTCGCCTTAGTTAGTCATGCATGCGATCTGAGGATGGCAGCACAGAACAGAGTTGCAGCAACCCGACTCAAGGACAAGGAACGCACGACATGGCTATCGCAGGAAAGCCAGCTCTCGTCGTCGGCGGCAGCGGAGGCCTGGGCCGCCGATTGGTAGAAAGACTCGCGGAGGCCAGCGCCGACGTCGCCGTAGGCTGGAGCAGCGGCGAGGGTCGCGTAGCCGAGGCCTGTGACGCAGTCAAAAAGCGCGGACGCCGAGCGGTTGCCGTTCGGCTCGACCTGCGCGACCCAGCCTCGGTCGAAGCAGGTGTAGCGCAGGCGTCAGAGGCACTGGGCGGCCTCGCGATCCTGATGAACGCCGCCGGCGCGGCCGGGGGGCCGCCGGCGGGCGATCTCGTCGCCTACGACCCAGAAACCTGGGACCGCATCAGCGACATCAATTTCCGCGGTCCTTTTCTCGCCTCCCGAGCCGCTGCACCGCATCTGCGCGCCGCACGGGGCGCAATCGTCAATTTCGGCTCGACTATCGAACACGGGACTTGGGGCGCCGACCGGGCCTTTCAACCGACGAAGGCCGCCGTCTCGGGCCTGAACCGGTTCCTTGCGTCCACGCTGGCGCCGGAAGTGCGTGTTAACTGCGTAGCGCCGGGTTTGATGGAAAACACGGTCATGAGTGGCGGGGCGCCGGAAAGCTTCGTTTCGACGTGGCGCGAGGCGGCGACACTTAAGAAGACCACTTCCATCGAGGACGTGGCTGAGCAGGCGCTGACCTTTTGCAGGGCGGAGACGGTCACCGGGCAGACGCTGGTCATCGACGGGGGCCTGACCTTCCGATAGTTCCCCACTCAGTATCGAGAAGCTAACCTGCCACTCAATTCAGGGTGGCTTTGTCCCGCAAATTCGCCAGTCCAGCCAGGGAAGTCCAACGTCCGGTTTCTGCGTTTCTCGACGTGCTTCGCTGGCAAAATCAGTCGTGCGATCAAGGGCAGTTCAGGGCTCTTACCGCCAGTCGAAACGCCCCACAGAGAACGTCATCAACGAGCCCGACCTGCCCATTTGACAGCGCGCAGCCAAGGTCGGCTTTTTCATGGGTTGGCGAAAAATGCGGCTCGGATCGCGGCCTTCATAGCGTCCTGAGGCCCTTGTTCTTTTGGCTTGCTGGATGCCATCACCAGCTTGGACGCAGGCGTGTTTCCAAGGCCCAATGCATCGTTCACCACCGATAGACTGCCGTGCAGCGAGGAGCGACTGAGAAGACCCACTGCGATCCCGGCTTCTACTGCTGCAATCACACCAGAGACGCTTTGGCTAGAGTAGACAACGCGATATGGTTTTCCGCGGGCTTGCAATGAAATGACCGCCGCGTCGCGCCACCAACACGCATGATCGAACAAGGCCACTGGAAGGCTTTCATCGGCCCGAAAGTGCCGGTGCGCCGACGAAACCCAACATGTCGGGTCTTCATAAACAACCTCCTCGTGACTGGACGGGCTTTCGACCTCATAGACCGCAAGGTCCAGCGCCCCTTTATCGAGGGCTTCTGGAAAACTTGTACTCAAGGCGCAGGTGACATCCAGTTCGACTTTCGGATGTTGACGGGCAAAGGTCGCAATGATCGCCGCAAGTCTGGCGCGCCCGTGATCGTCGGGTATGCCCAAACGCAGTTTGCCGCTTACTGTGTTCTGTGAAATCTCTAGTAGCGCCGCGTCGAGACGTGCCGTCACCTCCTGCGCGACTGTAAATAGCTTTCGTCCCGTTTCGCTCAAGACCACCCCGCGACCATGCCTGTCAAAGACCGGCTGACCCAGGATCGCCTCGAGGCGCTTGATTTGAAGACTTGTCGCAGATTGCGACCGGTGGATGCGGGCAGCACCGTCCGTGACGCTTCCGGCATCAGCCACGGCGACGAAGGTTCGCAGAAGATCGCTATCCAGATTTTCCATCAGTTTTTCCAATATCGGAAATTGAAACTATGCGTTTCACAGATGCCTTGTGCCGCACTATTTTTCAAGGTCAGAGGAGTACCCCATGTCAAATCAGACAGTTGCCCACCAACCACCTAACCGGAAACCCCTGGTGTGGGGCGTGTCTTTGCTGCTGCTGGCAGGCGTCTGTCTTGCCTGGCCGGAACACACCGCAAACGCAGCAAAGTTTGTCCTATGGGGCCTGATTGTCGTGGCCCCCATCGTCATTCCGGGCATCGTGCTTGCAGCCTGGATCATCGCAAGCGGCGCGGACACCCACATCGCTGGTGCCTTCGAGGGAAGGACACTGAGGACGGTTCTGGCAGCCTCGCTCATTGGAGCCATCACGCCCGTATGCGGTGTGACCGTTCTGCCTTTGATGGCCGGACTACTAGCTGCGGGCGTACCACTCGCTCCGATCATGGCCTTCTGGCTGTCCTCTCCGATAACGGACCCCGCAATGCTCGCGACAACAGCGGCGACCCTTGGTCTGAGCTTTGCGATTGGCAAGATGCTTGCCGCTTTCGGATTGGGTCTATTCGGCGGCGCGGTCACCGGCCTGTTCGTCAAGATGCCCTGGGCCGAGAATGCGCTTCGGGACAATGGCCTGGCGCGCCAGCTAAGTGCTGTACGATGCGGTGAAGATCAGGCCTTTGATCCTTGGGTCTGGCGGTCTGAGGCGCGTCGTCGTGCTTTCAGAAAACAGGTCTGGGCAACCACGCGGCTTATCCTGATTTGACTGATTCCGGCATTTGCCGCGGAGTATTCCTTGAACGCGGCCCTTACACCGGGCGCACTGGCCGCATATGTTGGCGAAGACAAATGGTGGGCCATACCCGCCGCTGTCTTCGTCGGTGCCCCGGCCTATATCGACGGTTACGCTGCGCTCCCGCTGACACGAGGGTTGATCGACAACGGCATGTCCGCAGGGGCAGCGATGGCGTTCCTTGTTTCGGGCGGCGCGGTAAGCATCTGGGGTGCTATGGCCATCGCACCGGTGCTCAAATTGCAACCGTTCATGCTCTATCTGCTGCTTGCAGTTCTGGGGTCACTCGGGGCGGGGTATGTCTTTGGGTGGATCGTCTGAGATTCAGCGTTAACGGGATGCAGACGTTCAGTGAACGGCAAAATGGTCCGGATGCCGCTATTCGTGGCTGGCGCAGCGGACGACTGCTCAGAGCCCCAAACTGCTTGATGCTGCGCTGAAGAACAATGTCCGCTTATCGGTAATTCGGCAGAGGCTAATCTGAGACTTCTGCCTTGTTGGTTCACTTATTGAAGAACTCCGCCACAGCATCTGCCGACACCTTCACGGCCTCGAGCTTGTAGTAGGAGTCCACAGGGGAGAACTCGTCAACAGCCAGTTCATCGTGCTTGTTTGTCTGCTTCTCGGCAAACTGGGTTGAACATGGTGCGGTATGGGGGCAATTGTCTCGTTGCGATCCTTGGATTGGGGCTCCAAAAAATGTGTTTCAAATTCTTATCGGCCCGCACTTGTTAAGCCGTGGATAACCAGTCCAAGTATTTGCAACTTAATTACGCGCCAAGGCGGAACTTGGTCGGTGTCATTCCGGTTTGACCTCGGAAAAAGCGAGTGAAATGGGACTTGTCGGAATAGCCAAGAATCAGACCAATCTCCGCAATGGTCATCCGGTCTTCTTTTAGGTGCTCCTTGGCGATATCGACACGCAGCCGTTTGATTTCACGGGGTAGCGTTGTGCCTTGTTGCTGAAGCGCTTTCACAAACCTCTCCTGCTGTATTCCCAGCAATCCAGCCACCACATTTGGTCCCAAATCGGTTTCATCTAGTTTGTCGCGTAAGACAGATCGCAAAGCTGCCACCACGGATACCTCTTCATCTTGTCGAGGCGAGCCTATGGGTTTGGCAGAGCCCTCAGAGACATGATGCAAAAACAACCATTCCACAGGAAAACTGATTTGCATTCCGGGATCGGTTCCCACGCCAACTTCGATCCCTTTGTAGTCGATAGGCAGACCATTGATGTATCTGCTTTCCCATCGCACACGCGAAGGGTCCCAGGAATCGCCGACGACGGTCTGCAATAGGCGTACATAGATTGCGGCACCAAAACCGGTTACCTGTATGGGTGGGACAGTTGGTTCCTGTTGTCTATCGATACGATAAGTCGCTTTGTCCGCTTCAATGATAAGGCTGTGCCGAACAGAATTGGACTCCTGAGGCACAAGCCCGACAAATCGGGTAAAAAACTCGAATAGTGTTTTTGTAGTCTGCAGGGCTTGAGCGAACGGAGGCCACTCTTGCAGGTCAAACGTCTCCCCTACATTCAGTCCAAGGTATCGATCCCCTGACACTTCTGAGAAGGCATTCACCAGACCGTAGACCAACTCTGAGTGAACGAACACGGATGGGTCAGACAACAGTTCGGCTTTCAAGCCGACTTGATCCAATGCTGGTTGCGGATTGATCTTACGTTCGGTGAGATATTGCAGAAACGGAGCAGCTAAGGAGAGGCGAATAAAGCCCTCGCTATGCTCTCGGGAGGTGGAGTTGAAAGGCAAGCTCGTCACTCTTGTTAAGATTAGCAGTTTTATTCAGTGGCCATTTTTACAATCACATTCGAACATCCTAATTCAAAAGTGGCAACCGAGGCAAAACTTTCCGGACTACAGTTGGCAAAACATGAATATGAAGGGAGTACTTATGTCCGGTCTGCGAATGTCTCTTTGCTCGGCGGCAATTGTCGCTGCAGGTCTCTCTTTTGGAATCTCAGCGCAAGCTCAGGATCAGGAGGAACCCCAAACACTGTTTACCAACGTGCATGTCTTCGACGGTGTGAATGAACAGCGTATCGAAAATGCCAGCGTTCTGGTCGAGGGCAACCTGATCAAGGCCGTCTCAACCGATGCGATTGATGCCCCCAATGCCACGGTCATTGACGGAGAGGGGCGGACACTGACTCCCGGGTTTATCGAACTGCACGCGCACCTCATGCTGATGGGGCCGACCTTGCCCGCGATGGAGGCCAACACAACGTGGGAAGATTTTGCCATTCACGGTGCACGGATGGCCGAGATGTATTTGATGCAGGGTTTCACCACAGTCAGGGATGCGGGTGGGGCCAATGGCGGGTTACGCCGCGCAATTGACGCAGGCCAAATTGACGGACCGCGCTACTTTCCTTCCGGTGCATTTATCGGAACGCGCGGCGGTCACGCTGACTTCGCGAATTTCACCGCTCCACCGGGTTCAGAGACCAACATGAGCCGTCTGAACTTGGCGCAGGAGGTAAGCGGTGTGGACGACGTTTACAGATTTGCGCGTAACAACTTCCGCATGGGTGCGACCCAGTTGAAGTTCATGCAATCCGGCGGTGTGGTTTCGGCTTTTGACCCATGGCAGCTACTAGCCGGATCGCCTGAGGAAATCAGGGCCGCCGTGCAAGTGGCTAATGAGTATGGCAGCTACGTCATGGCGCATTCGTATCGTAAGGAAGCGATCCTGAGTGCGCTTGATGCAGGCGTCATGTCCATCGAACACGGCTTCTCGTTTGACTGTGAAATTGCCCAGGTCATGAACGAAAAAGGGGCGTACATCACCACCAACCTGACGGCCTTCGATCCCGGACTGCTCGATATTCCGGCAGTGGCAAACGTCCCGTCGAGCCTTGCCAAAGCCAAGTCTGCCTCGGCCACCTTTGCAGGCTATATCGAGAACATGAAGGAATGCCCTGTGAAGCGAGGGTTTCAGACCGACTGCGTTGGTTCGGTTGAGGCGTGCAATATCCAGATTGCCTACGAAAAGCACCTGAACAACGAGTTTTTCGGGCCCTACACATCCATGGTCACGCTGACATCGACAGGTGGCGAGGTGGTCGCTTTGTCAGGTGACTTCATGAACCCGTATACCGCTGGGAAACTGGGTGTGATCGAAGAAGGCGCCTATGCGGATATCCTGCTGATCGACGGTAACCCGCTCGAGGATTTCTCGGTGGTTGGTACGGGTGATCAGTGGTTCGGTGCCGGCCCGAGGCCAGAAAGCCCTGATACGATTCGACTGATCATGAAAGATGGCGTTGTCTACAAAAACACACTGAATTGACCTGTCTAAGTAGCCGGAGAGAATTTATGCACCATTGGTTTCGCGGGGTAATATTCGCAGGGTTCATTTGGTGTGGGCATTCTGCGCTGGCGACGCCTGAAACCGCATTAGATTGGGCCGACCTGCCAGACCCGTCTGTGCAGGTTTATGAGGACCCCTATCGCGATCTAAGTCCCGAACAATTTGACGATGTCCTCTATGTCGTGCGGCTGCGCGGCAGGCTGCAGCAGGATGGTGGCAGCGAAGAACAGCGGCAAAAGTGGCAAATGCTTTTGACCGAGACTGAGGATGCCTTGGCAACTAATGGAATTGATGTCGACTGGCTGCTCGATCAGCGCGAAGTTGTGATGGAACGTCGAAGAAAGGCAGGGACAAACGGAAACCCACAATTCGACGGACAAACAATCACACTGGCGGGCTTTGCCATTCCTGCTCCGAATGATCCGGACGGGCGGCCTGTCGCGTATTTGGTTCCGGAACGCGGGATGTGCAGTCATATGCCGCCACCTTCGCCCAACCAAATGATCCGTGTGCGGTTGAACGGGGACTGGGCGCCCCGCTATTTCCATGAACCCGTTCGGCTGACGGGCATGCTGACCATCGATCCTTCTGTTCAGAATATGATGGTTGTGGACGGCCTCATGCCAATGAATGCGACTTTCCAGTTGGAGACGGAACGTATCGAAACTCTTGAAACCGAAGCAGACAGGCTGGAATGGAAGCAGCGTGCCGCCGATCGCATCCGGGCAGCGGGAGATCGCAAGACCGGTGGGGCAAAGGCGTCTGAATGGTAAGACTTCTGGTTGCTACATTGAGTATTGCCTTTGCTGGCGCAGCGTCGGCGCAAGGACTGTCTGGGCCCTCTTCGGTCGAAGCTGATCTTGCCCCCGGAGATGGATTGGCCGACCCACAATATCGTTCCGACTTTCCACGCAACATCGCACCGGGTTGGTTTGAGTGGAAAGACCGGTTGGCTGGGGGCGGGTTTCGGTTCAATATTGATTACCTGGCGCTAGGCCAAACCACGAATGCTGATCTGGGAACCGGCGAAGCGGCTAGCGGAATTGCGCGTTTCTACGGGAATTGGCAGGCGAATGAACGGGGCTCTGTGACATTCAAGATCGAAGACCGGCACAGCTATACCGATGTGGCCCCGCAGTTCCTTGGGCTGGATGGCGGGGCGCTTTCGATCACCGGCACAGCCTTTAACGACAATGGATTACTGCTGACCAACCTGTTCTGGACCCAAAGGGCCGAGAGCGGCGCTTGGACGTTGCAAATCGGCCAGATTGATGTGACGGACTTTGTGGACATCTTTGGACTGGTCAGTCCCTATAGTGGCTTCCAAAACCTGTCATTCAACACCAACCCGACACTCAACGCGCCCAACCCGGGTCTTGGCATTGCCGGTGGGATCAAGCTGAGCGAAAACTTCTACGCTGTCGCGAGCGTTGCAGACGCAAATGCCGATCCGTCTGATCCAAACTTTGATGTGTTCAGCGACGGCAATCTCTTCAAAACACTCGAACTTGGGTACACGTCCGGCTTTGATCGCATCTATTTCGACAATGTCCATCTGACCCTCTGGCATGCGGATGCGGCCGAAGATAGTAGTCGAGCAGAAGACTACGGCGCTGCGTTTTCTGCCGCATGGTTTGTTGACAATAAGTGGATGCCATTCTTTCGGGCAGGGGCCTCAAAAGGGACCGCCGCGCTTTACGACCGGTCGGTTTCTGCCGGTCTGGGCTACTATGGTCGCAATACCGATCTGGCCGGCCTGGGCCTGAACTGGGCCGAGGCCCGAGGCATAGATGGCGATCAGTTCACGCTGGAAGCATTCTACCGGTTTTCAATCTCACCCGGACTGCAGATCACGCCGTCCCTGCAGTACATTTCTGACCCGCTGCTGAACCCCACTCAGAATAGCATTACGCTGTTCGGCCTAAGAACCCGGATCGTTTTCTGAGATGGTTCGAAGGTAGACGCCAAAAATAGCGAAACATTCAGTTTTGTCGATTAAAGGGAGGATCTTTTACATGCGTACCTTGTTTTTGGCAGGCACGTTGTCTGTTTGTTCGACTGTGTGCTTCGCGCAAACTTACGACGTCGTCATACTCAACGGTCGGGTAATGGACCCGGAAACCGGGTTCGACCAGATCGCTAACGTTGGAATAAGCGACGGCTGGATCACTGCGATTACTGACGATGAAATTGACGGTAGCGAGGTCATTGACGCGACAAGGCACGTTGTGGCTCCCGGGTTTATCGATCTCGAACAGCATGGGCTGGACCCTTGGGGTATCAAGGTAAACCTTCGTGATGGCGTTACGACTCAAATGGACTTCGAGGTTGGGGCGGCGAACATCGATGAATGGTATGGAGCGCGCGAAGCCGCGACGCAGGCAAACTATGGCACGGTCGTTGGGCAAGAATTCGCACGGATGCGGGTGCATGACGGCCTTGTGCTGGAAGGTGGGGACATAGACTTCCGGAACTTTTTCGCATTGAGGGCACAATCCGTGGAGGACGGTGTTGAAGGATGGTCTTCTGTACCAAGCAACCGTGAGCAGATGAACGAAATCACTGCGCAGCTTGATGAGGGACTGCGTCTTGGGGCCCTCGGCGTCGGATCGACCATCGGCTATGCACGTGAAGGCATCACGACCTATGAGTTGTTCGAGGCACAGCGGGCTGCGGCGCGTTATGGTAGATTGACCTCTGTCCATCACCGATTTCACCCCAGCGCTTCGACACCGACAGAAACACAGACGGGTGTAAATGAGATTTTGGTCAACGCGATGGTGCTTGGCGCACCGCTGCACATTCATCACGACAATGATTATGGGTGGTGGGAAAATCAGGAAAAACTCCAGATGGCCCGCGATCAAGGCTACAACGTCTGGTCTAGTTACTATCCTTGGACCGCTGGATCAGGAAACTACGGAGCCTCGATAATTGCCCCCGAAAATTGGGAAGGCTCAATGGGGTACAAATACGAAGACACCATCTTTGACCCCCAACTTGATCGCTTCGTTACAAAAGACGAGTTTTTGAGCTTTGCTGAGAATGAACCAGGACGGACGGCAATTGTTTTCAGCCCGCCAAGGGAGCAATGGCTGAATGATTGGATCACCATCGCGGGCTATGGCATCTCGGGCGACGGTATGGCCGGGCTAGACATCGAGGGCAACTTGATGAGTTGGGATGCTCCATACGAAGACTATGCTGGGCATCCTCGGTCAGCAGGCAGCCACGCGCTTGTCTTGAGACTGGCCCGCGAAGCGAATGTTCCTCTTATGCTCACACTCACCCAGCTAAGTTACATCCACGCTAAGCGATTAGGTGACACAGGCTTGCGAGTAATGCAGGTGCGTGGGCGAATGCAAGAAGGCATGGTCGCGGACATCACTATTTTTAATCCGGAGACTGTGACCGAAAAGGCGAACTATACTCTCGGTCAGCAAGGTCTTCCGTCAGATGGCATTCCGTATGTGCTCGTTAACGGAACCATCGTTGTAAAAAAAAGTGAAGTGCAGCGCGATGTTTATGCGGGACAGCCGATCCGGTTTCCGGTCGAAGAACAAGGGCGTTTCGTTCTTGCTGGCCGCGAGCAGATCATGGGTATTCTCACACCGGATACCGGCACTGCCCGTCCAACACTGCTAGATGACATTACAAATAGTGAAGCCAGTGTCGCACCTGCCACTTCACCAGCCAAACAGACTGCATCGGTAGAGCCGACCGAACCCTTTGATTGGTTTACACCTCGCCACGGTCTTAGTGACGGTGCTCTTTTCTTTTGCGTCGTGCATGCTCGCTTCGAGGACCCTGCGCAAGCAAAACGCGACTATGCGAAGGCTATGATGTCAAAAACGGGAGGTTCTATGCCTAATCAGTCGGAACAACGCAGAGCAAACTGACTTGCAGAGACCAAGCATCGAGAAACGAAGCTTTGTTTTAGGCTGAAACCGGTCATCCGCAACCAGTCAGCTTACGGCAGCTTTATCCGCATAGCAGTCGCTTGCATCGACCGCGATGAATGGCCGCTCCGAGCCCAAAACAGACATGTTCTGTTTGCGTCGAATTTCACGAGAGGTGGCGTTGTGCGCGTTCAAGGGCGTCGATAGACAACGTGGCCGACACTGCATTACAATTCACAAAGTTCATTGAATGGCTATCGCGAACAGGAAAGCGCGAAATCCGATGCGCGCTGAACCAAACGTTCAGATAATTCTGAAAGCAGGTCTTGAAACCATTGAAGAACCGAAGAGACATCATTTCCGGTTTAAGTGTTTTTTGTGGCGCTGGTCTTGTTGCGCCTGCTCTGTTGTCATCCAAGGCGATTGCGTCGCAGAAAGTGCTGCGTATCATGCGTTGGAAAAATTTTGTCCCAGCATACGAAGTATGGTTCAACGACGAGTTTGTCGACAAGTGGTCGCGCGAGAACGACACAGAAGTCATGGTATCGAATGTGGGCCTTGGCGAAATCGACCGGCTTGCAGCGGAAGAAGTGAAAGCTGGTGAGGGGCACGATCTGGTGCTCTTTCTTTCACCACGGCCATCGCTGGAAGATTATACGATCGATCACAAAGACATTCACATCGAATGTGAAAAGCGATTTGGCGAAGCTCTCGAATTTGTGCACCAGAGCATCGTTAATCCGCGCACGGGACGCTACCATGGCTTTGCGGAAAGTTATGCGCCTACGCTCGTCACATACCGAAGTGACGTCTGGAGCGCGGTAGGAACTATCCCGGACAATTGGGACAACATCAGAAAAGCGGGGCGCGCAGCGAAACTGCTCCACGAAGCTCCTTTGGGACTCAGTTTAGCGCCTGAACATAATGCGGACCACAGCCTGCGGGCATTGATGGCGGCTTTCGGATCGTTTGTTCAAAATGAGGACGGGCGCCCTTCACTGGTCTCCCCAAATACCCTTGAGGTTCTGAAATTTGGCAAAGCTCTTTATGAAGAAACGATGTCACCGGAAGTCCTCAATTGGACATCTGCATCCAATAATCAAGCGATGTTGTCCGGAGCCGCGAGTTTAACCATTGATACGATGTCTGTGGTTCGAGCAGCAGAGGCAAAACGCTTGCCTGTAGAGCCTTATCTAACGTTGGCAAAATTGCCCGGTGGACCATCTGGGCGGGGTGGCCCCGCGTTTGCCACAAATACGTTTGTTATTTGGCGCTTCGCTCGTAACATCGATGGCGCACAAAAATTTCTCCTAGATTACATCGGTTCATTCCAGGATGGCCTTGCCAAAAGTGGGTTCCAGAACATGCCAACTTTTCCGGGTGCCGTTCCCGATCTTGGCGAACTGATCCATGACGCATCCAAAGCAAGCAGACGGTACGACGTTCTCTCAGATGTGCCCGACACCCTTACAAACCTCGGATTTCCCGGGCACTCCAATGCAGCGACCGACGAGGTGCTAAACCGCCGTATTATTCCTGAAATGTTTGCGCGCGTGGCAAAAGGAGGTGCCACACCTCAAGAGGCAATGGATCTGGCTGGCGCCGCCATTGCACCAATTTTCGACAAGTGGCGCGAAGCAGGTAAAATTTAACCCAATCACAAAAGGTTAGGCCCATGCGCATTCGGAACAAGCTACTTCTTGCTATTACAGTTCCGGTCGCGCTTCTTATTTTGCAAATCCTGCTTGTAAACGTCTTCATTCGCGAATTGCAGCACGCGGTGAATTTCATTTCATCTGCGCATGAGACCATTGAAAACAGCTTCGCTGCTGTTGACCTGGTTACCGATCTGCGCGCTGAAGCAAAACAATTGCCTGTCTCCTTTATGACCGATGGCGCAGTACAGAGCGATGATGTCCAACCATTCCGAGTCGGATTCGAACTGCTGAGTGAGCGAATAAGGGCTATTGGTGTGGGCGTAACAGATCAACGTGCCAGTGACTCAGAGGCGGCAGTTCTAGCAGCTTTTGACCGCGTCCGTAGCGAGTTGGAAGCAACAACAGCGGCACTTTCGGTGGATGCGGCAGATATGGATACCTTGCTGGAAAGAGCGATATTTCTTGATGCAGCTCTTGTTTCTTTGTCACGTGCGCTAGACGAACTCACTGTTGGTTTGCGTGCGGACTTACAAATCGCTGTAGACCGCGAGCGGGAAATCCACAATCGACCGATCATAGCTGGCATCGCCATTGGTGTTCTTACAGTTGTTATGCTGCTGGTCTTCACCTGGCTGGTCGTTGATCGTCATTTTGTTGCACGCTTGAGTAGTTTGAGCCGCTCTATGTTGTCCATCGCTAGTGGTGACCTGCGTGCATTTGTGCCCGAATCCAAAGCAAGAGACGAAATCTCTGAAATGGCAAAGGCACTCAAAGTATTCAGAGATACGGCAGTGGAAGTTGAGGAAAAAAATCTGCGCCAAGTAGCTGAAGCACGGCAGCGGCTCATCGATGCCATCGAGAGCATCGCGGAAGGGTTTTCTCTTTACGACAGTGAGGATCGCCTCATCCTGTCCAACCGGCGCTATCAAGATCTTGTACAGCCAAACACCAACGAAGCTCTCAAACCAGGCACCTTCTTCAAGGATGTCGTTGAGGCGGCAGCGCGTTCGGGTCAGATCATCGATGCGATCGATCGAGAGGAAGGCTGGATTGATGATCGGCTCCGCCGTCACAAGGACCCGGTAGGTCCTTTTATTCAACGACACATGCCCGATCGATGGATAGAGGTTACGGAACACAAAACAAGTGATGGCGGAACCGTGGCAATTTACGCTGACATGACAGAGCAGAAAAAATCCGAATTAGCCTTGCTTGAAGCGAAACAGCGCGCCGAGGAGGCTACTGAAATGGTGTCCCGGAAAAACGCGACCCTCGAAGGGTTATCGGCGCAGTTGTCCAAATACCTTTCACCGCAGATTTATTCTTCTATTTTCAGCGGCCAGCAAACAGTGGAAATAGCGAGTAAGCGAAAGAAACTGTCTGTTTTGTTCGCCGACATCGTTGGCTTCACTGAAACCGCCGACACACTCGAATCCGAAGAACTCACCAATCTGCTGAACAACTACCTGACCGAAATGTCGCAGATCGCACTCCGTAACGGGGCCACGATCGATAAGTACATCGGTGATGAGATCATGATGTTTTTCGGAGACCCCGAAACGCTTGGTGTTCGCAAAGATGCCGCTGCGTGCGTGCGGACCGCGGTTGAAATGCAGTTACGAGGAAAAGAACTTGAGCGCCAATGGAGGGACTTGGGTATCGAGAAACCCTTCAGGATGCGGATTGGCGTCAACACAGGTTACTGTACGGTGGGAAACTTCGGCAGCGAAGACCGAATGGACTACACGATCATCGGCAATGAAGTGAACCTTGCCGCTCGGCTTCAAACACTGGCTGAACCAGGGAGAATTGCGATCGCGCATGAGACATTTTCTCTGGTTCGTGACCAGTTCAACGCAACAGAGTCGGAACCTAGGATCGTGAAGGGCTTTGATAAACCGGTTAGAAACTATCTTGTAGATCTGCCTGCTATCGACGAGACGGTCGTAGAGCCAATGCACACGATTTCCCGAGACGGTCTAAGCGTCACATTAGAGATGAAAAAGATATCACACGATGACCGCGCTCAAGCGATAAAGGAAATCAAACATCTACTTATTCTGCTGAACGGGAATAACTGACCGAACCAAGCAGGCTTAGCGTCCTATTCGACCAGTCCAAGTTGTCGCGCAATGGTGGCGCTGTCATAGTAGTCACGTCCCTCAACCACCTTCCCGTCCTTAACACGCATCACCGAGCAATAGCGGACTTCGGCCCGCCTTCCAGTTGGCGGGAAATCTCCAAGGCTTGAGCGCAGCGTACCAGTGTGCGTGCCCGTGTTTCGGAACTCGACAGTAGCCCACTCGCCGCATTGGCTGACTACGACATTCTCAACCTTGCACAGCCCATCGGGGAAAGCCTCGCGCCAGCGGTGGTAGTCTGCTTTGTACGCTTCCTTTCCGGCAAGTTTCTCGCCACGCGCGATGTCCTCAAAGTCGCAATCCTCAGAAATTACGGCTGCGCCTCGGTCGGGGTCACGCATATCCCAGGACTCGTGAAACTGCCGAACTATTTTCTCCGTGGGGTGCATTGCTTTGATACCTCTCATTTAAGTGTGGGCAGTGTGCACACGCACTTACACCGACAATTCGAAGACCTCTCATGGGAATTGAGTGGCTAAAGGAACTTCTACGTTTTGATGGGCCCACTTCCGCATCTCGGGATGGGGCGACCGCAATCTGCATATGCCAAAAACATGACTATTTCTTCGGGACGCGGCCCATCCGGCACACAAAGCGTCATTGTATCGAAATGATCGAAGGACCAGGGGTTGTCTTTGTGGCCAAGCGGCAAATCGATTGAAGTTCCAGCCGCTCCAATCTTTACGTTGGATGGAATGACGGCGTCGCCCCCATCGGCAGCGGCTCGCATCGGAGCGCCAAGTCTGGGATGTATGACTGCGCCACCATGCTCCATATCTCCGGAAACCCCAACAATCGCGGCCTTCCCATAAGATACTGGTGCTCCTTTAAGCTGCGAAACGGCTTGTTCAGCGAGGTGTTGCCCAAGTTCCGCCCCGATCTCAAAAAGTGGTGCGAGGTCTGCTTCGAAACGGCCTGCCATTGGGTTTCGAAAAACTGCAGCGGCCGCAACGCGGCACACCTCATCACATTGCACGCCAAAGGCATCGGACGTTATGTGCTCTCGCACTATTACAATTTTGCGCGCCTCGACCATGAATGCCCCCATTTCCCTCGTTGAGGCATACTGCGGACAAATCGGCCGCGCGTCGACTTCGAATTTTGCCCTTTATACATCGATTGATACTTTCTGAAGTCTGCTTCGGGCTCGAAGTGGTCACTCTCTGGGGTACGCGTAATTGGTTGGTGGCGAACCCAAGTTGACCTTCGAATGCGATCAGTCGCCGGTGATCGAGTTCTACAATAACGCGGGTTTGTGGTACAAATTGAGTACATCTTTTTCCTGGGGGGGGTAAGTTAATGCGCGCATCACACATATTATTGGTTGCCGTCTTAGGTGCTGCTCCCGCGTGGGCGTGCGAATTAGCATGGCCAGATGGCAATATTTCCGTTCCGCCAAAGATTGAATCCTTCATCCTCACGGAATGCACTTGGTACAAAGGTACGACGGATGAGAGCCTCGAGGAGTGTATTCGTGGTGAGAAATATGGGTATCGAGCTGTTGTCATGATGTTAAACGATAAGGACTCGGGAGAACGTGCTACCGAAAGGTACAGGGCGTGCAGAGCAGGTCTGGGCGATTTCGGAGGGCGATTTCATCGACGTCGCGCAGAGTGCATTGGTCGTTCACTTGGGATTGTTTGGAGGTTCGAATTAACACAAAAGACGTCTCTGCTGCCGCAACCGACTATCAGAGCATCAATTGCAAACTCAATAAAACCTTTGCTGCCGCTCACTCGGCCGAAAAACTGAACTCGATCGACAAGAACGGCAGCTTTGTCCGCAGAGCGGACGTCGCCTAGTCATTGTGAATTCCGGATTGTCTGCTTCCAATCCAGGCAACCGGACGCCACGTTTCGCATCGATGTCCGTTTTTAGCGATGTGATTGGGAACGCCAACGGTTATTCATCTGCTCCGAACGTCAAAGCTCAAGTAGCCTGTTTTCCCCTCAATTCGTGCGGAGTACGCTTAAACTCTGCACGAAAACATTTGGAAAAATGACTGGTCGAAGAAAATCCAGTTGCAAGAGCGACCTCGGTAATCGGAATGCGGGATTGCACCAGAAGCCGGTAAGCCTCGCGCAGCCTCAGTCGCATGAAATGCCGCTTTGGCGATGCACCAAGGTAGCGCTTGAAAAGCCGTTCAAGTTGACGCGTGGAAATGTTGGCATTCTGCGCGAGTTGCGCAGGAGATGCAGGTTCCTCAACTGTGCGTTCCATCTCGGCAATGACTTTTGAGACAATAGGATGAAGAATGGTCAAACTATTGGGTGTCGCGATATCAATCGATTTTTGAATTTGCCGCAAAGGCGTGTAACACATCGCCTCAGAGACCAGATCAGCAAACTTTTCTCCGTGTTCGAGTGCTACGAAGTCCAGAAACAAATCTATGCCGGATACACCACCGGAGCTGGAACACCGTAAGCCTTCAAAAACATGCGTTCGATTGCTCAATTCAACATTTGGAAACTGCTCCGAAAATCCTTTGCGGTACCAGGCATGAAGAGCTGCCGGAGCACTTCCCAACAACCCGGCTTTGGCCATCGCGATAGCACCTGTACCTAGTCCGGTCACACGGGTCGAACCGCGTGCCATGCGACCCGCCCAAACCTTCAACGTCCTAACATCCAGATCAAAGACGTTCTCACCGGATACAATGACGATATCTTCTGCGGCGCTCACGTCACTCAACTTTGCGCTGACCTCAGTTGCAACACCTATGCTTGAAACAACCGGATCGCTGGTAAGGCCACAAAACTGCCAGCCATAAAGGGTGCGACCTGCAACAAGGTTCGCGTTCTGGAGCGTCTCGAGCGCTGAGTTGAGTGAGAGAGAAGAAAATCCTTCCAGCAGAACAAAGTGAAAGAAATGTGGGGTCTGATGGCCATTGGTCTGGCAGGTTGACATGCCCTCTTCGATGTCGGTGCTTTCCTGTGGCACAAATGCTCCAAACCAGAACTCAATTCATGGAGACAAAAGCATATTGAAGTCAACTTTTGTCCGCAAGTTCGGGATTCTCTCAAAACGCGTAAGGCGGACTTTAGTAAGCACAGATCAAACGGCCGATTTGTCCGCATAGCCGTCATCGCCGCCGCCAACGCGCAAAGGTTGCAATGCGGACAAAGCTGCTGTTGGGCTAGTGTCCGCTAAGCGCAACTATGGCGCTGTTCTGACCATCGCAGGCAGAGTAGCGAACGGCGGCTTTAAGCCAAAATGACGCTAAGGCTTGCGTTGATCACCCCAGTTCAGCCACGCCGCATCCTCCGGCGACAGGAGCGAAGCACAGAGGCTTGAGTAGCGACCAATATCCTCGGGCGTCAGACGGCCTTCCCACTTGTTTGACGTACCGGATGCAAAGAAGCTTGCTTGGTCGTGAAAAGGTGAGCTTTCATGAAACCGCATTTCACTGGCTTCAACGGCCTTGCGCATGCTGGCGAATGTATTGGCCTCTGCCAATTCATCTAAGGTCTTCAGTGACACACAGATTTCGAGAATGTCTGCCAGACGCGCAATCTGTCCGTGCAGATCGCGGCTTAGATCAGCATAGTGAAAAAAATGTACATTCCCTTTTGGTTGGCGCGTCTTGGCTTGCATATAGTGATGAACAATCGACGAGACAGTCAAATCGTCAGTACCCGTATCGGTAAGTGGACTATCTAGGAAACGATCATACCCTGCTCGAATGTCCGGAGGGAACATACCAATCAAGCCACTGTTGTCCTTCATGTTTTCAACGTGGCTACGGAACGAAAAATGCACGTCCACGGGATGGCGGTAGACGACGATATAGGTGGGTTCCGCTCCATAGGCGATCCCGTCCATCGGCGTGTGAGTCTTGATACAGCGGCGGCGCTCAAGATTGGACTGGGATGCGGCAATCGCCTTCCGGTCGCGGAACGCGGCATCCAACCATGGGGCGTCCTCTCTGTTACCAGCTTCTGGAACCACGCGGCCATGAATTAGCATCATCACTATGTTCAGCGTCCATGTAGTGCCACACTTGGGCGGCGTATTCACGATGATATCGTTCGGGCGTAAGTTGAACTCATCCCAAATATCCGTGTTGGTTACAGGTCCGAGATAGTCGCGAAGTTTTTCTGTCAGCACGGCTGTCATCTCGGCCTCCTGAGCCACAGTGTTTAAGAGTAGCTAACCATATTCGGCGTAACGCATGATAGCTATTTGTCGAGACCGGTCAGATATCCAATTTCAGATGCGCGAACCATTGGCAGCAATATCCGAGCCGCAGACTTTGGTGGTTGTTGTTGCGAAGGTTCCAGAAGCCGCTGCTCATACAACACACAGCATCGGTCAAAATGGGCTCGGAGCGGTCATCTGACAGTATCAGTAGGTCATAGGGTCGGTTCAGACCGCATCAAGTTCGGTTATGCGGATAAAGCCTTCTATTGTTGTGGGATGACACACGGTATGTTGAGCAACGTCCGTTCGACTACCATAACGACAATTGAATCGAGCATCCCAAGTATCTCGCAACATTCGATCGACCGGAGCCCTGAATAGGCTTTCTTGTTGCCGGCGATCTTGCTTCGGCGTCGGCACAGAGAACACTCTTCGTGATCAATTTGCTTCATCAACTCTTTGCCGGGCATTAGAATGCCAGCAATGGGCTGAACGAGGTTTGGAGTTGCCGAAGTCATGTTTGACCTGAATGGTTCCCACACGTGTAAATCCTGGTTGTCTGCGACTTTTGCTCTTGTTCTTATTGTTTGTCCTGCAACCGCGGGCGAGTTGCACAAAGCTGCGCGCAAGGGGGACTTGGACAAATTAGCCATTTTGATAACTGAAGGATACGATCTTAATGAGTTGGATGCGGTGGTTGGTGGCGCTCTGCACTGGGCCGCTGCGCGAGGGCATCTCAAGGTTACCTCTAAACTTGTAGAAGCAGGCGCGATCGTCGATCTCGAAGCGAATCCTCCGGACAGATTGACGCCGCTGCAATTGGCGAGTTCTGCGGGACATTTCGACGTAGTTAAATTCCTCGTAAGGGCGGGCGCTCACATCGAGGCTGGAACTGACATGGCGGGGACACCGCTACACCTTGCTGCACAGTCCAATCATGCCGATATTGCTCGTTTTCTTTTGGAAAGTGGGGCAAACTCCGAGGCCACGGCTGGAGATATACTCGGAACGTACCCAATTCAGTGGGCAGCGAAAGAAAGTTCCACCGACGTTATGAAAGTCTTTTTGGAAGAAGGCATTCCCGTTGATATGGCGCAGGACGATGGTACCACCTCACTACACCTCGCAGTTTACTACTCTCAGTTCGAAATGGTTGAATTGCTTGTTTCAAAAGGGGCAGATCCGTTTGCGAATTCGGAATACTGGAATACTCCAGTGTTCCTCTCACATACAAATCCCGAAATGACCGCTCTTTTTGAGTCACTCGGAATACCCTTCAACGAATAGTTACCTATTTTCTTCGCGTTGGCTGCATTCGGCCATCCGTTCTTAGCTTTAGAACCGGTGAAATCATGTTCGATGCATTCGTTGCTCAAATTTCAGTTTAAAGCCGCCCCCGGAACGAAGTGGACAATAGAATTGTTATGCCTTTGCGACGAAAACGTGCCCTTGAATACGGCCAGATATCGAGCCAACACCAAAGGATTTCTCAATATCAGCCGCCGCCGCTTCAGTGATTTCATCTAGCAACCCTGCCGCACGTTCTTCCAACTCGTTCCTGAGCGGAGTTCCTTGGCAATAGGCCAACGCAGGAACCATCGAGCTACTAGCACGGCTTCGTTCAGAAATAGTGAATGTATCCACATGGCTAAATCCTGCTTTGCCAAGGTCGCTGACAATAGCAGTAATGTTCCCGTGCCCGTGAGGTGTTCTTGCCAAAAACACAGGCGGATCATCGGGAAAAAACCGTGACACGGTCGCCGTTACGCTTTGAGCAAATTCATTTTGCTCTATCTGATCCCAGACGTTGAAAATAAAGCAACCATCTTCCCTCAAGACGCGTAGAGCTTCCCGATAGCCTGCTATCTTATCAGGGAAA
Source organism: Ruegeria sp. F5 (assembly GCF_056533845.1). Lineage (NCBI taxonomy): Bacteria > Pseudomonadati > Pseudomonadota > Alphaproteobacteria > Rhodobacterales > Roseobacteraceae > Ruegeria > Ruegeria sp. F5. The sequence goes on from NZ_JBQFOU010000035.1 coordinate 22,652, forward strand.
AACATCACACCAAATTGGCAACAAACGACGTCGAATGTCCCCGCGTCAAAAGGTAGTTGCAGTGCGTCAGCCTGCCACCACTCAATTTGATCCGAAGATGGCTGTTGGCTCGCCGCTCTGTCCAACATCGGCTGGTTGAGATCCGTGACAACATAGCGGGTGGATTCATTCAGCAACGGTGCCAAAGCGCGGGTGACGACACCGCTACCAGCAGCAGTTTCAAGAACATCTTTCGGGCTCAAATTTGCAACCCTCTTCGCGATGTCGTCAGCATATGGTTCAAAAATCAGTGGAACGAGATATTCGTCGTAAACATCAGGTATCGACCCAGTGAAATTCTTGTCTTTGGATGACATTACGAACGCTCCCCAACTAGGTCTTGAACTAAAAAGATAAATTCATAGCACAGTTTCATTGGTTGGTCACTTCGGGCTCGAAGCGGACGGTGGGGTATTCCCGGCTAAGGGTACACGACCATAGGAAGAACCAAGCCCCAAGGAGTTTCCTCAGCAGGGCGCAATTCCTTGAAACCTGTTTTTTTGTATGCAGCAATCGCTCGGACATTGCTCGGGTGTGGATCAGTGGCGATCACTGGTGCACCCTCCTCAAAAAGTGTTTTGAGCCTTTGGGTTATGAAGCGTGGTCCATACCCTTTTCCAGTCATGTTCAATTCGCCAATGAACTGATCAATTCCTCGCGAACCCGTCGGAAGATCATAGAAATGATGGTCGT
>NZ_JBQFOU010000036.1:0-18177 GCF_056533845.1 Ruegeria sp. F5
AAACAGGCCGGACAGACGAAGGTACTGACAAAATACCCGCAAACATCACCAAAAAACTCTTGCAATGCAGGAGCCACCCACAGATGCCGTTCGACCTTGGTCACTTTCTCTGCGGTGCGGCCCGCCAAAGCTGCCGTTCGCTGCAATCGCAAAGCTGGAAAGTAGACGATGATCAGGAGCACGGCTCTGGGCAGAGATGTAACAGTAACGATCGATGTTGTAGCTCAGCCCACTAAAACAGCCATAGCGGGATTGTGGATTTGTTAGGACCCAAGAGCGGCTGGTGATTTGAATGGCTTCTCCGTGCTTCGAAGTTCTCACGCCCAAACCATCATCACGGCTCGAACATCTGGTCAGTTGGACGTGGTGATCTCCAATGCCTGTTCCCTCAGCCAGTTGACCGCCGGGTTGAAGCGGCTGCGCTCGTGACGGATAAGGTAATAGGGGAACCCGCTACTCGGCAGAAACGGAGCTGAACAAAGAGAGGTCAATTTCTGGACTTGTTTTGCCAGCCGTTTGGGGACAGCTGCAACCGCATCCGTCTGTCCGACAAGGAAAGGCAGAGTGGTGAAGTAAGGCTGTTGGAAAACCGCGTTCGAGTCGTTTCTATCTTCCCGCATGATCGTATCCGGTTTCAAGCCTGTGGTGCCCGGAAAACTGAACTCGATTAACCGGTAAGGCGACACGTCTTGCGGAGTAAGGGCCCGTTTTGACGCTTCGTGTTCCTCAAGCGGGTGGCCTTGGCGGAAAAGAACTTCGTAGGTTTCATCAAATAGCTTCTGAATAAGCAAATCGTCCCTGGCGTCCAAATCCGCGTATAAAAGCAGATCAATTGCCCCTTTTTCCAAGTCGCTAAAGCTCTGCGGCACCAGTGGCGAGACATCAAACCTTAATGCTGGTGCGACAACGGCAAAGACCTCCATTATGGGTCCCAGGACTGCCGCAACGCCGTAATCTGTCGAGGCGATGCGATAGCAATGGTTGGACTGTGCCGGATCAAAAGTGGATGGCCTGAAGACATCCGCAATCGCCGACAATGCAGCATCGACAGGGTCATCCAGGCCCAGAGCATGATCCGTTAACTTGTATCCCGACTGCGTTCGGATCAGCACCGGATCTCCTATCAGGTCGCGTACCCGGGCGAGTATTCGACTGGCGGCGGGCTGGCTGATCCCCAGATGCATGGCCGTGCGTGTCACGCTGCTTGTGCGAAGCAGGAGCTGCAGGAACCGTAGAGTCCGCACATCCAGAGAAGTTAGGGCATCATTCATTTTTTGTATGACCATCATGCTATCTGCGTCATCCCAATTATGCCTGTCACGAGCTAACTGACAAGCGAAGCCTAACAGGGCACCCCCCAATCGGGCGTTTTGTCCATGACCTTTTGGCGTGGCACCCATCAAACTGAATACGAAAGGACAGCAGCAGTGATTACACGACGCATGTTCAACTCAACCGCGATTGCAACATCCATGACCGGAGCATTCGCCGTCCGGCCCAGCACTGCGGAGGCATCCGGTGACGTAGATCAATCGGCACTTGGATCTTACGATGCTGAAACAGTGTCCTTTGACAGCTCTGGGGAAACCCTTGTTGGAAAACTGTTGAGACCTGCTTCGGAAGGACCTCACCCGGCAGTTGTGATCATCGGACCTGTCGCTTTCGTCAAGGAACAATCACCGGTGCAATATGCAACCCGCTTGGCAGCGCGCGGGCTGGCTGTTCTGATATTCGACCCGCGCTATCACGGAGAAAGTTCAGGCGCGCCCCGACGCTATGAGTCTGGCGAAGCCAAGGTTGAAGACTGTCAGGCTGCCCTCGGATTTCTCGCCAAACAGGAAGAAATTGACGCAAATCGACTTCATCTTCTCGGGATTTGCCAGGGCGTCAACTGGGCGATTGAAACCGCGGTGATAGATGATCGCGTAGCCTCTCTCGGGGTTGTCGCAGGACATTATCTGACTGCGGAAACCGCCAGAATGTACCTTGGCAGTGATGCCGCAGTTGAAGCGCGTATGGAGCGCGCGACCAAAGCAGCAGCCGATTTCGAAAAAACAGGGGAAGCCAGCTACATTCCAATTGTCGGCTCTGAGGATGCCCTTCTGACGGCGACAGCCATCGCAGACTGGTACCTGCCTTGGGACAACAGGGCCCCTTGGCTGACTTTCAAAGGGGGTTGGGAAAACCGCATCACCGCGATGAGCGAAGCGGGCATCTGGGGCTGGCGGATCGACGAAACAGCCCCACAACTGAGCCTGCCCGTATTAATGATCCACGGCGACAGAGCTGCAAGCGGTAAGGACATTCCGCGCCGCATTTTTGAAGACATCGCGTCAGAGCAGAAGACGCTTCATTGGATCGACGATGCCAACCAGCTTCAGTTTTACGAAGACCCACTAACTATTGACGCTGCCGTCGCGGCACTGGCCGCGCACTTTCTGGCCTTCAGTCAAAGCATCTGATGCAGACCGCTTGGTTCATTGTGGCCGCCCCAGAGCAGTCATCGCAGGGAAAAAGGGCTGCAACGTCGAAACGCAGCTACACAGGAGAATTATTTGAGATGAAAGTTTTTTCGCTACTGGTTGCCTGCGCTGTAGCCTGCCCTGCTGTCGCCGAACAAAAGTTGCCGCCCTTTACCGAGGCCGTTTTGCCTATGGGGAACGCTATCTATGCCGTGTCGATTGGACCAGGTGGGCCAGGTGAAGAGTTCGGCTCAGACGCCACCAATGGCGGGCTATACAAGCTCACTCCTGACGGTGCGACCGAAGAAATCGAACTCTCGGATGGGCAAGGCCTGCGCAACCCGACCGGAATGGTGCGTTCTGGCAACCAGATTGTCATCGTGGATGGCAATGAGGTCATTTCTACCACGCCGGATGGCACAATAAACTGGCGGCAGGCCCTTAGTGAGGAAGGCGTTTTTCTCTACGATATCGAAGCTATTGACGAAAACACCCTTCTCGTGAGTGATTTCGGGCGCGGCGCATTCCTATCCGTCGCAACCCAAACCGGGCAAATCCAACCTTACCTCGGTGATCTGCGTATCAATGGACTTGCTCGCTTTGCAATCGCTGAAACAGGAATTTACGCAGTATCCTGGGGCAGCGATGATGCATGGGACAGCGCTTTATTTTGGGTTCCGCATTTAGACAGCGGGGATACTGCTGTGACTGTTTCAAACGGTTTTGGTAACTTGGAATCCGTTGAAATTATCAACGACACAGTTGTAGTCGGAGGTTATCGAGGTCACGAGGACTACCCGAATGCGAAGCTCATGCGCATTGAAACTGACGGGGGCATTCTTCCACTGGACGCCGGATCTCATTCGCGCGGGATTTCCGATATTTTCTTCGATGGGTCCTCAATATGGCTGACTTACTTCTATGACGCGTCCTATGCAGTGTTGTCCTCTCAGACGGCACAAAATCTCGACTAAAAGGCGCACGTACTCTGGTTTCCATGGTGCAAGGCTTCCGCATGTACCATATGCACCGAGAGCTATCTTTCGGCCCTAATCGGTCACTCGTTGGGTCCTTGACACACTGTGTTTGCAATCAGATATTCCAGACATTCGCTGCAGCTGCACAGTTTCAAGTTTATTTGACATCCTTAGGATTGAAACCAGCTAATATATCAGTGTCTTGCGGGTGAAACCCCTGAACTGTCGAACTGGGAAAACTCGGTGTCTGTTCGATGAAAACTCGCGAACATTGAGGATAAGGATCGGTCGGGTCAGAGCCGGCGCAACGATCATGGTAACAACCTTGGTGCTTTCAAGTACTGTCGTCTTCCACGTTACATATGTCTTTTATTTCAACAAATGCCGAGTTGAACGAAGAATCTATCATTAGCCTGTCAATCAAAAAAAGAACTCTTCGACGGAACTATCCATTTCACTTGACTGTACAAACCCCATCTCGCGGCGAATTTGGCTGGGGGTGATGCCAAATCGTAATTTCAGGCTTCTGGAAAAATGAGACACGCTTTTAAAACCGCACTCAAATGCGATTTGCGCGTGACTGAGGCGCGTGTGAACCAACAATTGCCGCGCTCTGGCCGCGCGTATCTGCCAGAGGTATTTCCCCGGCGTAATACCTATGGTCGTCTTGAAGGAAGCAATCAGGTGCTGCGGAGACATTTCGACATGTCGCGCTACGGCATTTACCTCGACGGTTTCGTCGCTGATATTGTCGTCCATGAACCGTTTGGCTATTAAAACGCGCACAGGCATTTTCTTTTCGGACTGATCCTGACGCGCTTCCAGCAGAAAAGCGCGAAATACCGACAGGCCGATTGCGTTGCGTAGGCTGTTCAGGTCGGCTGATGAGGCATGTCCAGTACTCACTCCGATGCGTTGCAACCTTTTGAGCCGCTCTGAAATCGGGATTGGTTCGAAATGCGTGATCTGCGCCTCGAATGCTGTCGGGTCCAGGTCCGGGAGGAATCCCTCGCACCAGCTTACGGTTGTACTCTCTCCTCTGAGATAGTCGAATTCGAACCGTTTGCGTCCAGCGAGAATACCGACCTGACCGGATCGGACGGTTACACTCCCAGCATCCGAGCGCATCGTGCAACTGCCGCTTTCGATGACAATCACCGAGAGATAGGGGCGCATGATCGGGCCGAAAAGGCCGCCCTTTTCATAGGTCATCCCCCCGAAAGAGTAGCCCCGGATCTGATTGATGAGTTGGTCCATGTGCCAGGTGCCGCGACTCGGATTAACGATTAGAAGGATGCAACCACCAGTCTGAATGCAGGTGGCGTTGCCAGTTTAGAAAACATGCATGAAATATGACGGTTTTATTCATTACAGTCAATTTCAGATGATTTTCCGTCATTTATTTATTGATTTCGAGCAAACACAGTGTGGGTGTTATCACCATCAGCCACCTGCGGAAAATACACCGCCAGCCCGGAGTGCCAGCCATGTTTCAGTCCGTAAATCACTCAAAATTCGCAAGTGATTTGCCGCGCAATTGCACCTTTGACGAAACCGATTGGCGCATTCTGCGCAAATTTTGGCATCCCATCGCTTATGCGCATGAAATTCAGGATGAACCTGTAAAGGCGCGGCTGCTGGATGTCGATTTGGTCGTTTACCGGACGTCTCAAGGCGTGTCGGTTGCGCACGACATCTGTCCCCATCGCGGAACCCGGCTGAGCGCAGGCTGGGTTCGCGACGATAACTTGGTTTGTCCGATGCACGGGCTGTGTTTCGATCATTCTGGCCAGTGCACCAAGATTCCCTCGATGCCGCACCAGAATGCGAAGATTCCGGCCAAGATGCGACTCTACTCCGTTCTGAGCGAAGAGAGATACGGCATCGTGTGGGCTTGCCTGAGCGGGGAACCCAACTGGACTCTGCCAACGTGGGAAATGCTGGACGACCCCAACATCAAGCTGAACTTCATTCCGTCCGGCACCTGGATGGCTGCAGCCAGCCGACATGTCGAAAACTTCAACGATCTGGCGCATTTTCCATTCGTACATGGCGAAACGTTCGGAAATGAAATACCCGCGCCGCTGCCGCTGTATAAGGTTTATGAAACGGATTACGGGCTGACCTTTGACATGCCTTATCTGGAAGGTGGGAATCGTTTTCCGGATGGGGTGGATGCTGATGATCGCCAGGTGGTCTACACCTACGAACTGACCTTCCCGTTCAGCACCGCCATCTACATCAAGCCGATCGACAGCGATTATGTGCAGATCATTGCAGACACGGTCTGCCCGGTTTCGGCGCATGAATCGAAGCTGTTCCAGATCATCACTGACAATACCGAAGAGCCGGACGCAGAGTATCTGGTCAAAGAATCCTCTCAGATCAACGAAGAGGATAAACCGCTTGTCGAAGGCCAGCACCCCGAAGATCTGCCACTGGATCTGAGCGAGGAAATGCACATTCCTGCGGACCGGATTTCCATGGATTACCGGCGTGCGCTGGTCAAGAAATTCGGCCTCGGCGCTCCGATCGCAAGTTAACCAGAAAGAGCAACGATGACGGTCGCCCTTATCAAGGTGGAAATCAGGGAAAAGTCGGTTCTGGCCCACGATATTGCCGGGCTGGAACTGGTGGCAGCGGATGGTAAGTCCTTGCCTGCATTCACCGCCGGATCCCATATCGATATCCACCTGAATAACGGCGTGGTCCGTCAGTATTCCCTGTGCAACGACCCATCCGAGACAGACCGCTATTGCCTGGGCGTGCTGCGAGAAACCGACGGCAGGGGCGGCTCTGAAGCCGTGCACAATCTGGATGTCGGCCAACGGGTCGAGATCAGCGAGCCCCGCAACCATTTTGCTCTGTCGGACAAGGCCGAGCATTCCTTGCTGATCGCAGGCGGCATCGGCATCACGCCGATCCTGTCGATGGCGCGGGCACTGAATGCGAAAGGTGCGTCGTTTGAATTGCACTACTGCGCCCGAACCAAAGTACGCATGGCCTTTCGCGAGGATCTGCTGGCCTCGGAATTCTCGGATCGGGTGCATCTGCATTTCGACGACGGGGCCGAGGATCAGAAATTCAATGTCGCGGAGCTGAGCCACACCCCGGACGCGGGAACGCATCTGTATGTATGCGGTCCGACCGGGTTCATGCATGCGGTGCTGGACGCGGCCCACAAAGGTTGGCCGTTCGAGGCTGTTCATCGTGAGTATTTCGCGGTCGATCCACCTGCAACGGATGGCGATGACCAACCATTCAAGATCAAGATCGCCAGCACTGGCCAGATCGTCGACATCCCGGCGGACAGCGCCGCCATCGATGTGCTGGAAGAGATGGGATTCGACATCCCCAAATCATGTGAGCAGGGCATCTGCGGCACCTGCATCACCAAAGTCCTCGAAGGTACTCCGGATCACCGGGACTACGTGCTGACAGATGAAGAACACGCAGAAAACAACCAGATGACGGTGTGCTGTTCAAGGGCGCATTCGGACCTACTGGTACTGGATTTATGACATCCACAAACAACAGGGAACGAAAGCAATGCGAAAAAGAACATTTCTGAAATCCGCCAGCGTGCTGACTTTCGGGCTGGGTACGTTTCTGGCCTCGACTCAATTCGCCGCCGCCGAAAACCCCGAGGATCTGAACATCGCCATCATCCTGTCGGCGGGTATCGAATCCAGCTGGGACGGTACACTCATCCAGTCGCTGGAGCGTGTGAAGGCCGAAAAGCCGCATGATTTGGATATCAGCTGGCAGTATACCGATCCGCTCTGGGGCGATGACGCAGGCGATGCGATGCGCCTGTTCGCCGAGTCGGGTGAATATGACATCATCTGGGCGCATTCGACCTATTCCGATCAGGTGAAAAAGCTGAAGGATGAGTTTCCTGAAATCATGTTTGTCGTGGTGGGTTCAGGCAATGAAGGTTTGGGGGGCAACCAGTACTGGGTCTACAAACGCGTGCATGAATCAGCCTATGCGCTGGGAATTCTTGCAGGCAATCTGACTGGTTCCAACACGTTGGGTGTTGTCGGCACCTATCCCGCCGATGACATTAACGACCTGATCAATGCCTTTTTCGCGGGGGCCAAATCGGTCAATCCCGAAATCAAACAAAAGGTCGCCTTTATCGAAAGCTGGTATGATCCGGGCAAGGCCTCAGAAATGACCTCGGCGCAAATCTCAACCGGCGCGGATATCATTTACCAGCTGGCCGGAAATTTTCAGCCCTGCGAAGAGGCCGGTATTCTTTGCTTCTCGAACTTTGGAGACGACCATCACTATTCGCCGTCCACGATCCTGTCCAGTTCATTGGCGAACTGGGACCCGGACGTGAAATGGGTCGTTGATGAATGGTGGGCCAACAAGGCCGATGGCAAGCCGTTCGAGGGCAATACCGAGATCATCTGGCGCGGCATGGCAGAAGGCGGCACCAGCATCGCCCCCTACTATGATCTGGCTGACAAGGTCCCGGACGATGTGCAGGCACAGGTCCAGACCGCACTGGACGATATCGCATCGGGCGCGCTGACGGTCGAACTCGACGTATCGCCGCCCAAGTCCGATTGAACGGCTTACAGTTTGTGAACCCGCCCCGGGTGCAATGCCTGCACCGGGATAGGCAAGGACAGCCAGCCCAAATGATGGGAAAGCCAATGTCTCCGATTTTAAGAACAGTGAACCTGACCAAACGGTTTCCCGGCGTGATCGCGAACGAAGACGTGAATTTCGATCTCGTCGCAGGGGAAATTCACTGCCTGTTCGGAGAGAACGGGGCCGGAAAATCGACGCTGTCGTCCTGCCTGTTCGGGTTCTATCAGCCCGAAGGCGGCGGTCTGGAGTTGCGCGGCGAACCGGTCAAGTTCCGCTCGCCCCGCGATGCGATCCGTGCGGGGATCGGCATGGTGCACCAGCATTTCGTGCTGGTGCCCGATTTCACCGTGCTGGAAAACATCGTTGTCGGAACGCATGAAAACGGCTGGAAGCTCAATTTGGATGAGGCGCGTGCGCGCGTCGCGGACCTGTGCCGGGAATACGAAATCGATCTGGACCCTGACGCGGTGGTGCGTGACCTTGCGGTGGGGCAGCAGCAGTGGGTTGAAATCCTCAAAGCGCTGTATCTGGGCGCCGAAATTCTGATATTGGACGAACCCTCGGCGGTGCTGACGCCCGAGGAGTCCATTCGCCTGTTCCGCATCATCAACCATATGAAGGAGCTCGGCCTGTCGATTGTGCTGATCAGTCACAAAATGGTCGAAGTGATGCAGTCCGACCGGGTGACCGTCCTGCGCAAGGGCAAAGTGGTCAATACCGTCCGGCCCGGTGACGTGACCCCCAAAGAACTGACCCGCATGATGGTCGGCCGCGATGTCGAGTTGCGCGTGATCCGGGATCGCTCGGCCAAAGAGGCGGCAGTACCGGAAACTGTTCTGATTGTTGACAACGTGAGCTATCGCGACAACCGGGAAAATCTGGCTTTGGATCAGGTCAGCCTGACCATCGGCAAGGGCGAGATACTGGGGCTGGCCGGGGTGTCCGGCAACGGGCAGAAGGAGTTGTTCGAAATTCTATCGGGCATCCTGATCCCCGAAAGCGGCAACGTGACGCTTGCGGGTGAACGGATCGAAGGGTTGCCGTCCCGCCATTATATGGATCGCGGTGTGGGTCTGGTGCCCGACGACCGCTTCCGTGAGGGGCTGATCCCCGAGTTCGACATTCAGGAAAACATGATCCTGGGCTGGCAGCGCCATGACGACTACACCCAGGGGCCTTTTCTGAACCAGAAACAGATCGGTACCATCGCCGAAGGTCTGATCGACGAGTTTCAGATAAAAACGCCATCCGCCACTACTCCGGTTAACCACCTGTCTGGCGGCAACGCACAAAAAGTCATTCTTGCGCGCGAATTCGTGCATTCGAACAAGCTTTTGCTGGCCAATCAGCCGACGCGGGGGCTGGATCTGGGCGTGATTGAATATGTCTACAAGCAGATCATCGCAAAACGCGATGAAGGCTATGCCGTGCTGATGGCCTCGGAAGAACTGGAAGACCTGCTGAACCTGTCGGATCGCATCGCGGTGATCTCGGGTGGCCGGATCACCGGCGTGGTCGACCCCGAAAACACATCCATCGAAGAGATTGGCCTGCTAATGGCCGGTGAGAGAAAGGAGGCTGCGGAATGACCTCCATCGAACGCGATACCGGGGCACCACGCCCAATCACCCGGATTAGGATCGAACCCCGCGTGAACCGCAAACCGATCTGGACGTTCTCCATGTATCTGGCGGCGGCCCTGTTCGGGCTGATGCTGTCGGCACTTTTGCTCTGGACCAGCGGCGCGGATGTGATCAAGGCCTTCTCGGCCCTGCTGAACGGCGGTTTTGGCAGCCAGAAGGCGCTTGTCGCAACGCTGGCCAAGGCGACGCCGCTGATCCTGACCGGATTGGCGACCGTGGTGGCGTTCCGCGCCCAAGTCTGGAGCATCGGGCAGGAAGGTCAGGTCTATGCGGGTGCGATGGGGGCCTATACCGGCTATCTGATGCTGGCTGGTCTGCCGCCTGCCTTGTACATCGCCGGCATCATCCTGTGCGGCATGTTCGGCGGGGCGGTTCTGGGCGCATTGGCGGCGATCCTGAAAGACCGGTTCGACGTGAACGAGATCATCTCGACCGTCATGATGAACTATCTGATCGTGTTCCTTCTGTCGTATCTGATTGGCGGCGGACCCTGGACCGAGGTGTCGACCTCGGTCGTTTATCAGCAAACCGCGCCTATCAGCGAGGCCGCTCAATTGCCTGCTTTGTTCGGCAGCAGCAAGCTGCATCTGGGTTTTGCTTTTGCCATTGTCGCGGCGCTGGTCTGCTACATTGTTCTGGACAAGACCCCGCTGGGCTATGAAATCCGCGCCATGGGCTACAACCCGGTGGCACTTGCCTATCGCGGCACCAATATCGGGCGCACCATCGTGCTGGTGATGATCCTCAGCGGCGCGATTGCCGGGCTGGCGGGCGTGTCGGAAATCTTTGGAACTGCGCACAGGCTCCGGTCCGACACGCTGTTCAACCTCGGTTATACCGGCATCATCATCGGCATGATCGGCGGCCTGCGCCCCTTGGGCACAGTGGTGGCCGGGATCATCTTTGGCGGGCTCAGCAGTGGCGCGCTTTACATGAAACTTCTGGCGCAGGTACCGGCGGCGCTTGTACCGGCGATGGAGGGCATTCTGATGCTGACCTTCCTGTGTGCCGGCGTGGCCGCCCGCTACAAGATCGTGAGGGTCCAGACCGATGAGTGAGTTGTTCCAGCAAACCATTCTGATCAGCATCCTTGCGGGGATGGTCCGTATCGCCACCCCGATCCTGTTCGCCGCTATCGGAGAGCTGGTGACCCAGCGCGCGGGCATCTGGAATATGGGTGTCGAGGGCACGATGCTGATGGGCGCGTTCACCGCCTACTTCGTCGCTACCGCCACCGGGTCGATCTGGCTTGCCGTCCTTATGGCTATGGTGGCCGGGGCGCTGGTCGGGCTGATCATCGCCTTTATGACCGTGACCATGCGGGTGGATCATTTCATCACCGGGCTCGCAGTCAATCTGCTGATCGCGGGCCTGACGCTCTATTGGTTCCGCATGTATATCAAGGGCCGCGCGCAGCCCACATTCGACGGGTTCGAAAACCTCCCGATCCCGGTCCTGTCTTCGATCCCCATTGTCGGAGAAATCCTGTTCGACCAGCGCCTGCTGACCTATGTCGCCTTCCTCGCCGTGCCCGCGGTCTGGTATCTGCTCTACCGCACCCGTTGGGGGTTGGAGCTGCGCTGCCTGGGAGAAAATCCTAAGGCGCTGGACATCAAGGGCCTGAGCGTTGGAGCCCGCCAATATGGCGCCGTTCTGTTCGGCAGTGTGATGACTGGGCTTGGGGGCGGCTTCCTGATGCTGGGTTTTTCGGACCGTTTTCTGGCCGACATCACCGCCGGGCGCGGCTGGCTGGCAATCGTAGCCTTGATTGCTGGTAACTGGATGCCCAAGGGCGTGCTGGCTGCCGTACTGGTCTTCGCACTGCTGGAAAGCGTGGCGACCCATGTGCAGGTGTTGGGCATCGATGTGCCGCATCAGATCTTCCTGGCGCTACCGTACCTCGCTTCAATCCTGTTGCTGATGGGCCTGCGCCGACAATCTCGCCAGCCGCAGCGCCTTGGCATCCCGTATTTCCGCTGATCCGTGAAAAGGAGAGCATTCATGACACCCGCAACTTGCACCGACCCGGTTGTTCTGGAGAACTGGCATCCCCTTTCATCCGTCGACGAGATGACGGCGGGCAGTGTTCACAGCACAGTCTTGCTGGGTCAGACCCTGTCCTTTGGGATGGATGCGGATGGTCAGGCATATGTCTGGGAACCCACAGCTGACCTGGCCGAGGGGATGGCCTTCGATCCGAGCAAGATTGGGAAGGAGGTGAATTCTCAGATTGAATACGGTTATGTCTGGGCCAGTTTGGGCGACAATCCCGAACCGCTGTTTTCCTTTCCGGAATATCAGGAGGCCGACCGCCGCTTTGTGCCCACGGGCATGTTCGGCGTGAATGTCTCCGCCGGGCGCGGGGTCGAGAACTTTCTGGATATGGGTCATTTCCCATACGTTCACACAGGTATCCTGGGCGAGGAACCCCATACCGAGGTCAAGGAATATGATGTCGAGATTTCGGAAACTCGGGATGAAATTCTCGCCACGCGCTGCCGGTTCTATCAGCCGCAGGCGGCGCTGTCCTCGGACGAGGGCGCAGACGTGGAATACACCTATCGCGTGCCGCATCCGAACTGCGCCATTTTGTATAAATCCAGCCCGAATGACCCGACCCGGCGCGATGCGATCTATCTGTTCATTCAGCCGGTTGGGCCGGAAAGCATTCTGGCGCATACGGGCATGTGCATTCTGGACGATGAGAACACCTATCAGTCGATCCGCTATTTCCAGCAGGTGATCTTTGGGCAGGACAAGCCCATACTCGAAAATCAGGTGCCCAAGCGACTACCCCTGGACCCACGTGCCGAAACCCCGATCCGAGCCGACAAATCCGCCATCGCCTATCGCCGCTGGCTCAGCGGCAAGGGCCTGACCTATGGCGTGATCCCGGTCTCCAACCCCTGAACCATTCGATTACACGGAGGATACCATGACCTGCGACAACAAAATCCTGTTGAACGACTGGCATGTTGTTGCCGAGGCCGACCTGCTGGCCTTTGGCGACGTACAACAAACCGTATTGTTTGAAGAGCCGGTCTATGTGTCACGGGATGGGGATGGCAGGATCTCGGTCAGACGGAATACTGCGCAAGGACCAAAACTACCGTTGCAGGAGAAATACGGGTTCATCTGGACCTGCCTTGGCACGCCGGAACGCGACATCATTCATGTCCCCGAAGCCTTTGAAACTGATCGCTATCTGATTAGTGGCGGCTCGTTCGGGGTCAAGGTTTCGGGTCTTCGCGTGGTCGAGAACTTCCTCGACATGGGCCACTTCCCATTTGTTCACACCGGCTGGTTGGGTGAGGAACCACATACCGAGGTGCAACCCTATGAGGTGGAACTGACCAAAGATGACGAGATCATCGCGTCGGAATGCTACTTCTATCAGCCGCAAGCCTCACCCACGGCCGAGGGAGGGATCATGGTGGAATACACCTATCGCGTTTACCGGCCCTATACGGTGGCTCTGTATAAAACCAACCCGACCTATCCCGACCGCAACGACTATATCGTGCTGTTCATTCAGCCGGTCGGGCCCGAGGAATGCATCGTTCACCCCTATCTCTGCTACGTCAAGGACGGGATGGAAGAGGACACGCTGCGCTGGTTCATGCAGCTGATCTTTGCGCAGGACAAACCGATCCTGGAAAACCAGATCCCGCGCAAGCTGCCGCTTGATCCACGGGCCGAAACTCCCATTCGTGCGGACAAAGTCGCCATTCTTTATCGCCGCTGGCTGAGGGACCACGAGGTCACCTTTGGCACGCTTCCAGCAGTCGCCTAAGCCGGCGCAGAAAGGACATTAAATGACTACGGAACTTCATTCGCAATGGATCCCCATCGCCTCAAGCTCGGATCTGCCGCTGCGCCATGTGTATCAGGCCAAGCTGCTGGGGCGGGAATTCGCCGTGTGGCGTGCCGATGACGGCTATGTCAACATCTGGGAAAATCGCTGCCTGCACCGCGGTGTGCGATTGTCGATTGGCATAAATGACGGGCGCGAGCTGAAATGCCAGTATCACGGCTGGCGCTACGCCAACCGCACGGCGGGCTGTACCTATATCCCGGCGCACCCGGCGGACGCTCCGGCGCGGACTATCTGCAACAACACTTACCCGGCGCACGAGGCGCATGGTCTAGTCTGGTGCGGCGAGCAGGCGGTCGGTGACATCCCGGCACTGGATGGGTTCGAAACGGCCACCGTGTTGCGCCCGATCCCGGTCAACGCGCCGCGTGATTTCGTAATCGAGGCGCTGACCGGTTACAGCTTTGCCGATGGCTGCACCGGGTCGATCAACGATGACGGGTCGGTCACGGTGACAGCCGGTGACGGCAGCGCCGTTCGGTTTTTCGTGCAGCCCTGCGACAGCGATCACAGCGTCATTCGCGGGCTCGCGAACCAGACAGCGCAGGGTGCAAAACATGTCGCGCTACTGCGTAATCACAGTCAGGCACTGAGCGCACTGCGTCGGAAGATCGAAGCCCAGGCCGCGCAACTTGAAGCCCCCCAACCGATGTCAGCTCCGATCGGGCGCGTGGCCGAGGATCTGGTCGATATCCCAGCCGTCAGCACGGACGGGCGCAAGGCCGATCTACGTGTGCAGGTTGCAGCGAAAAGCGTGACGGCCGAAGGGATTGTCAGTCTGCGGCTGGAGCCGATCACCGGCAACCGATTGCCCACCTTCCAGCCCGGCGCACATATCGACGTGCATCTCCAGAACGGGTTGGTGCGGCAATACTCGCTGACCAACGGCCCAGGCGAGACCGATCATTACACCATCGGCGTGAAACGCGAACCGGACAGCCGGGGCGGCTCGATTGCAATTCACGACAGCGTCAGTAAGGGAGATGTTCTGGCGATTTCGGCTCCGCGCAACAACTTCCCTTTACGTCGCGATGCGGTGAAAACGATTTTTGTTGCCGGGGGCATTGGAGTCACGCCACTTTTGTCGATGGCGCGAACGCTGAACAGCCAGAACCTTGGGTTCGAGTTCCACTATTTCGTCCAGTCCGACGACCACGTGGCCTTTAAACAGGCCATCGGTGAATTCGAACAGGCGGCAAACTTGCACAAGGGCCTGTCCCCAGACGAAACTGTTGCCACTTTGCGCAAGGTTCTGGCTGATCCTGGCCACGCCCGCCACATCTATATCTGTGGCCCGGGCCCAATGCTGGAAGCGGCCCGTCAGGTCGCCGCCGATTGCGGCTGGTCCGACGAGGCGGTGCATTTCGAATACTTCAAGAACACGGTCGAACTGGACGATTCCAACAGCTTCGAGATTGATCTCGCCCGCTCGGCCATGACGCTAACCGTGCCCGCAGGCCAAACCATTCTTGAGGTGCTACGCGAAAACGGGATCAACATGGGCAGCTCCTGCGAACAGGGCGCCTGCGGCACCTGCCGCTGCGGTGTGATCGAAGGCGAGGTGCTGCATCAGGACGTCTACCTGTCCGACAGCGAAAAGGACGAAGGCAAGTCGATCATGACTTGCGTCAGCCGGGCCAAATCCGACCGGCTTATTCTGGATATCTGAGGTGCATGATGATCAAGCTTTATGACTATGAACTGTCGGGCAACTGCTACAAACTGCGTCTGCTGATGTCCTTTCTGGGCATCGAATTCGAGACCGAGAAGATCGACTTCTACCCTGGCCTTCAGCACAAGTCCGATGAGTTCCTGAAGCTCAACCCGCTGGGGCAATTGCCGGTGATCGACGATGACGGGCTGGTACTGCGAGATGCGCAAGCGATACTGGTCTATCTTGCGTCGAAATATGACGGCTCGGGCAAATGGTACCCGACCGGCGACCCGGCACTGCTGGGGCAGGTGTCGCAATGGCTGGCCTTTGCCGACGGGATCACCTCGACCGCCTCGGCTGCGCGGTTGCATGACAGCCTGCTGTACCGCCATCTTGATATCGACGCGGCCCGTGCAGGCGCTCATAACCTGTTCCGAATCCTTGACGAGCACCTGTATTTCGCAGAGCTGGACGGGCAGGATTGGATTTGCCCGGGGGATCATCCGACCATCGCCGATATCGCCTGTTTCCCCTACATCATGCTCAGCGAGGATGGCGGCATATCGCGGATGGATTACCCGGCGATCCGCCGCTGGTGCGACCGGTTCAAACGCATGCCCGGCTTTGTCGTGATGTCCGGCGTCTTCCCCGCCGGGCCTGCGGCTGAAAAAGGGGCTGAACAGGCCGCGTAACCCCGGAACCCCTTTTCGCCGCATACCCGTGCGGCGAAACTCGGCGTCCGGCCCGAGATGCGACACATTTGGACCGGACGCCACCTTTTGACGAATTTCCAAGTAAGGACAAACTCATGATGAGAACCCGTGCTGCTGTTGCCCTTGCCCCCGGCAAGCCGCTTGAAGTGATGGACGTGAACCTTGAGGGCCCCCGCGCCGGAGAGGTTCTGGTTGAGATTAAGGCCACCGGCCTGTGTCACACAGATGAGTTCACCCGCTCAGGCGACGACCCCGAGGGTATCTTTCCGGCCATTCTGGGCCACGAAGGCGCCGGCGTGGTTATCGAGGTGGGTGAGGGCGTTACCTCTCTGGAAGTCGGCGATCACGTGATCCCGCTATACACGCCCGAATGCCGTAAATGCGAATACTGCCTGAACCCCAAGACCAATCTGTGCCAGTCGATCCGCGCGACGCAGGGGCAGGGCCTGCTACCCGACGGCAGCACCCGGTTCTCGATGCTGGATGGCACGCCGATCCACCACTATATGGGCTGTTCGACCTTTGCCAATCACACCGTTGTGCCCGAGATCGCGCTGGCCAAGATCCGCAAGGACGCGCCCTTTGACAAGGTCTGCTACATCGGCTGCGGCGTCACCACCGGTATCGGCGCGGTGATCAACACTGCTAAGGTAGAAATCGGTTCGCGCGGGGTGGTCTTCGGCCTCGGAGGCATTGGCCTGAACGTGATCCAGGGCCTGCGTCTGGCGGGCGCGGATCAGATCGTCGGCGTTGATCTCAATAACAGCAAGGCCGAAATGGCAAGTCAGTTCGGCATGACCAATTTCGTCAACCCGTCACAGATCGAGGGCGATCTGGTGGCGCATCTGGTCGAATTGACCAATGGTGGCGCAGACTACACATTTGATGCCACGGGAAATGTGAACGTGATGCGCACCGCGCTGGAGGCCGCACATAAGGGATGGGGTGAATCGATCATCATCGGCGTGGCACCGGCAGGAGCCGAAATCTCGACCCGCCCATTCCAGCTGGTAACGGGCCGCAGCTGGCGCGGCACGGCATTCGGCGGTGCATCGGGCCGGACGGATGTGCCCAAGATCGTCGACTGGTACATGGACGGCAAGATCGAGATCGACCCGATGATTACCCACAAGCTGACACTTGACGAGATCAATCACGGATTTGACCTGATGCATGAAGGGAAATCCATCCGCGCGGTTGTTGAGTTCTGATCCATGAAGCTGATCGAAAGCACGGCGTGTTTCGGAGGAAAGAATGAAGTCTACAGGCACACTTCGGCGGCCTGTAGCTGTGACATGACCTTCGGTATCTACCTACCGCCGCGGGCCAAAACAACGTCTGTGCCAGTCTTGTGGTATCTATCCGGCCTTACCTGCACTCATGAAAACGCCATGTCCAAGGCCGGGTTGCAACAATTTGCGGCCAAACACGGGTTGGCGCTGGTCTTCCCGGACACGTCCCCACGAGGCGAAGGTGTGGCCGATGACGAAGCTTATGATCTGGGACAGGGTGCTGGGTTTTATGTGAATGCGACGCAGGCCCCTTGGGCACCAAGTTTCCGCATGCATGACTATGTCTCGCGTGAACTGTACGCGCTGGTGTGCGGCAATTTCCCGGTTACGGAGGCACACGGCGTCACTGGCCATTCAATGGGTGGGCACGGAGCGCTTACGCTCGCGATGCACAACCCCAGACAGTACAAATCCGTCTCGGCATTTGCACCGATTGCCAACCCCACCCGGTCTGATTGGGGGCGCAAACAGCTGACGGCCTATCTGGGCGAAGATGAAACCGCGTGGCAGGATCACGATGCCAGCGCTCTGATGCAAACCCGTGGCTGGCCGCGCGATATCCTGATCGATCAGGGGGGTGATGACCAGTTCTATGAACTCCTGCGCCCGGCGGCGCTTGCTGATTCAGCCAAAGCCGCGAGGGTTGAACTGACTTATCGGGAACATAAAGGGTACAATCACAGCTATTACTTCGTCGCAAGCTTTGCCCAGGATCACGTAGAATGGCACGCAAACAGGCTGCTTTGAACTTGGCGGTTGTATTTATTCCCGCAGTTTCTCTCAAATAGAGCTTGAAACTGCATTCTAAATGAAAGTCCGCTATTCAGAAAGTCACCTTACCAGAATGATGCTGCGGCGAATGTCTCCTTTCCTGAAGGTTTTTCGATGCGGGCCGGGGTGCGAAGATGCCGCCAGGAGCTGCGTGCGGCCCGCGTTGACAAACCTCGGAAGGAGGAA
>NZ_JBQFOU010000037.1:0-16511 GCF_056533845.1 Ruegeria sp. F5
GACCCCGAAAGGCGCTTGGCCGAGTGGCCAGGCTGCCGAAAGGGGGCCGCAGCAAAAGATTGACGGGGTCGCCTTCGGGCGGCCCCGTTTCGTTTTGGTGCAAACGACTTCCGGTTAAGAATTCTCCTATTACAAAATGCTTGGTTCTGAAATCTCACTTCCTATGCGCTGACAAAATCTCCGGAAAGCTGCTCACTGGCAAATTCAGCCTTACGTTTCCAACACATTACAGCGTCAAACTGAAAGCTGTTTTCAGGCGACCTGATTGCTATGATCGGCGCTTAATGACACCTCTTGCAGGAGAGCCCAATTGGAGCAAGACGAGCAGACAATTGTCGAACAGGAAGTCGAAAAACTAGCGACGACCGTCACCGATCACTTGATCAATGTTTACAATTGGTTACGCGACAACATTCTGACATTGGAATCTCTCTATCAGTTGGGTGTTATTGCGGCTTCGTTTTTCCTGGCACTGCTACTGCGCCGCAGGTTCGAAAAGATTCTGCAGGAACTTGGCAAACAACGGACACTTGGACCTGCTGTCCAGCGCCTTGTGCGCACTGTAGCAGCTATCTCGTTGCCGGTGGTCTGGGTCCTGTTGCTTGCCTTAGCCAGAGTGACATTTGAAGGGCTGGGCCTCCCAATTCAGTTCCTGCGGCTGGTGATCAGTCTCCTATTGGCCTTTGTTGTAATCCGGACGGTATCGATATTCATACCCTCGGCATATTGGAGTCAGGTTTTTTCATGGCTGGCCTGGACTGCAGCCGCCCTGAATGCTGTTGGGCTACTCGACATTGTCATCGAATGGTTACGTGACACCGGCTTTTCGCTCGGTCCGGTGACTGTAACTGGCTGGGCCATCTTCAAAGGCATACTGCTCATCGCCATTTTAATCTGGTGTGCCAACGCGCTCACATTTGCAATTGAGCGTCGCCTCCAGACGGTCGATGGGATGAGCTCGGCGCTGCGGTTGCTCGTCACTCGACTTTTGAGAATGGTGTTGCTGGTACTGGCGGTCGTCATCGCCCTTCACGCGATCGGAATAGATCTTACCGCATTTGCGATTTTTTCAGGCGCAGTGGGTATTGGTGTTGGCCTTGGCCTGCGTAGCACGTTCGAGAACCTTTTAGCGAGTTACACCCTGCTGGCCGATGAGTCCGTGAAACCCGGTGATGTGATCGAGGTGGAAATCTCCGGCAGCCCGACCTATGGGCAAGTCCAGAAAATGACGACCCGGTACGTATCCGTCCGAACGCGCGATGGCATAGAGACGCTCATTCCCAACCAAGTTCTGATAGCCAGCCCACTCACAAACTGGTCACACACGGACAAACCATTGCGTCGACGTATTCCTGTTGGTGTTTCTTACGAAGCGGATTTGGAACTGGCCCGTAGTTTGTGTGTTGAAGCGGGCAAAGAAGTGCACCGCGTTTTGACCAACCCACCTCCCGTTTGCCTCATGAGAGGTTTTGGTGAAAGTTCCATCGATCTGGAACTTCGGATCTGGATCGACGATCCCGAAAGTGGCGTCGCCAATGTGGAAAGCGAGGTCATGCTGCGGGTATGGAGCAAATTTAAATCCAACGGTATCGAAGTTCCCTATCCCCAACGCGATCTTCGAATGCGCACGGATGTGGCTATTGGTACGCCTGCATTTGATACAAATCCGACGGCAACGGAAAACACTCAGATCAGTGACAAGGTTGCTGATTGAAACGGAGCGAAAAACGACAACTTGCCGGAACCGCACAGCTTCACGGGCCGGAAAACTTCTAACTGCGCGCTTGTTTTTTTAGCGGTGGGCACATCCAATCGTCTGGTTTGTAAAGCGTCAGGATCAGTTGACTGAGCTCAGGTTCATCAACTCGCCGAGCTGCACGTTTTGGGGAAAACCAGCGTCGTCTGCGTTCGTGTTTCTCGTCCCAGTGTTTGTGGAGTTTTCGAACAAACATAGGGTAGAGCGTGACGAGACAATCGACGGTTGTTCCGTCGTCCAGAAGCTTCTGATAACCATAGGTTCCAAGCGGCGTCTTGGAGATAACACCGATGGCACCAGCTTCTTCCCGCGCCTCGATTTTCGCCGTTGACCAGGGCTTTTTTCTTTTGATCAACCAGCCCTTAGGTGGAACCCAGCGTCCAGTGTCTCTAGATGTCACCAAAAGAACTTTGGGCTTTGAGTGTTTAGACAGCCGAAAGGGAAGCGCCGCAGCCTGCGCAAATTGCTTACCGTTCGTTTGGGCGGCCGTTCTGGCTTTGTTCATTTTCGCAATTGCCTTTACGCCTCAAACGACAGTTCGACCTTGTGTATTGCGCGCTTTGTCGCGCAACACTTTCAGTTCCAATTCGTCTTCCTCATGAATCCGTGCCAGTATCTCTTTGCTGCTCACTACGGAATATGGCTCGCCGCGTTGGGTGACGACCAAGTTTCGGAAGTCGTGTTTCGCCATCAGATTGAGAGCAGTTGAAAGCTTCGAGCCAGTTGCGCATGTGATTGGTTTCTCTGTCATCCAGTCATCCACAGTTTGCTCGTAAAAGGAGGACCCTGAATCCGCGAGGCACAGCAGAACGTCGTGGTCCGTGATGATCCCGACCAACTTCTCATCCTTGAGGACCGCAAGCGCATTCACCTCCAAAAGTGCAATTGTCACCGCTGCTTCGAACACGGTTGTGTCAGCGTCGCAGAACGGGCGTCTTTTCAGATTCTGTGTTTCGACAATGCTTGAGATCGTCATTCTTTATTCCTCGTGAGAAGGCACCCGACCGAACTGATGGTTCGGGTGCGGGAAAACGTCAAACCAGAAGTGGCATCATTGCGGTTGCAAGGCTCAACACGAGGAAGAACCCCGCCATGTCGGTAATAGTCGTCAGCAAAGGGCCGCTGGCGACCGCTGGGTCCTGACCGATGCGCTTCAACAGCAAAGGCAGGACACCGCCGATTGACACAGCTATGATTGTGTTGAGCCCAAGCGCACCACCAATCACCAGCCCCAGAAACGGGTTGCCTTTCCAGAGCCAGGCGACGACGCCAATTAGAAGCCCCAGAACAAACCCGTTGATCACCCCGACTGACACTTCTTTGATCCAGACCCGCATGGCATCAATCGGTCGGACAAGACCGAGGGACAACTCGCGCATGCTGACGGCGACGGCCTGATTGCCCGAACAGCCGCTCATGTCCGACACCATCGGCAGGAACACAGCCAGCGCGATTACCGCGGCAAGCGTTTCTTCATAAGCGGCTATGACACTGGCTGCTATGACGTTGAGGACTATATTGGCCGAAAGCCATTGAAGTCGTCGCCGCGCCCGAAGTGGCAGCGGCATCGACCGAAGTTCATCGCCGAAGACACCCTGACGTTTCAGGCTGGCCGATTCTGCACGTTCCAGCAGGGCTTCATCCACCGCGGAGCGAGAGATAACGCCAACCAGGTGCCCGTCCGCTTCGATAACGGGCAACCCCAGGAACGGATGTACATCGAAGAGGTCCTCCAAATCCTCCAGCCGCAGGGTCGCCGGGACGGTGATTGGAGGCACCATAATGTCGGTGAGTCGGGCGCTACGTCGGGTGGACAAAAGACCGCGCAGCGAGACCACACCGATCGGAGCGCCATTTGCATCCAGAACATATGGGTGCTGGCCCCGGTAGCGTTCGAGATCGAATTCCTCGTCGGCAAACCGCCTGAGCACTTTTCCCACCGTGTCGGTTTCGGAAAAGGTGAAGGCTTCGGCAACCATGAGGCCACCCGCCACGTCGTCCTCATACTCCACCAATCGGCGAACGTCCGCAGCACCTTCCGGGTCCATCTGAGCGAGGATCGCCTCGGCGTCTGCGTCTTCAAGCTCACCGATGACATCGGCCTGAACATCTGAATCCAGCTCTTCGATGACCTCTGCGGCCTGCTCCGTCACCATGTGTTCGACCAGATCGACCGCAAGTGCATTCGGCGCTTCTTCAACGAGGTCGGCGGCAATTTCCGGTGGTAGCAACGACAGCGCGATGCTTCGCTGTTCGATTGGCAGATTCAGCAATTCGCGCAGCGCTTCGCTCAGGGGCAATGGTTCAATCAGGTTTGCAAGCGCAGACCCATCACGCTCTAACAAGGCCTGCTGCAGCTGCGCTTCCATTCCCCGAGGCAAAGTGTCTGTGTCGCTCATGATTGATTCAAAGTTGGAGTTTATGGCCAATACAGGCGGTATAGCAGATTTTTTTTGGCTATAGACAATAATTTTTCACCAGTATAGGCAATAATCATGCACGCAACACATTGGATATCTTCGACGGCCGGGCATTTGGCGGCGCTGTATGACCGCGAGTTCGGCGGCAAGGCAAGCGGCCGGTACCGCATTCCCGACAAGCTGGTACGCCGCATCGCCGGGCGCAAGCGTTTGTATGAAGAGGACGTCCGCGCACTGTCGGTTGCACTTTTTGAACTTGGGTACGTGTTAATCGACATGGACACGTTTTATGTCGTGATGAGCGCCAATTCGTTTGTGAACTACAGACGTGCCAATGATGACTGCATAGAGTAGATGCTATGGTGAAGCGTGTCTCACACCCAGAAATCATAGGTTGGCGTGAACGCATCAGCCTGCCCGACTTCGGAATAGAGAATATCCCGGCCAAGATAGACACCGGTGCAAGAACCGCAGCACTACACGCTGTGGACCAGACGCTGTTTGAAATTGACGGCGAGCGATGGGTCGAGTTCATGATACCAGTCCAAAACCGCCGTTCACCAAACCGGGTTCGAACCAGAGTTGTCGACGAACGCGAGATCAAGAACACAGGGGGTGTCCCAGAACGTCGACTGATCGTTAGAACGCAGCTTTTGCTTGGACGGCATCGTTGGCAAATCGACGTTTCTTTGGCCAACCGTGCGAAGATGGAATTTGATCTGATCCTCGGCCGCACCGCCATTCGCAGGCGGGGGATTCTGGTCGATCCGGGTCACTCCTATCTGCTGGGTTGCGGAAAAGCTCCAACAGGGATCAAAAAGAAAGCCAGACGCAAGGACCCGGAGGGACAACGTCAATGAAATTTGTCATGCTGGCTCGAAATCCAGAGCTTTACTCCCACCGGCGTCTGAAAGAAGCCGCCGAGCAGCGCGGTCACGAGCTTGATATCGTGAACACGTTGCGCTGCTATATGAACATCGCTTCACGCCGACCCGAAGTCTACTATGATGGCAAAAAGCTCGGGCGGTATGACGCGGTGATCCCCCGGATCGGAGCGTCGGTCACTTTCTATGGATTGGCCGTGCTGCGACAGTTCGAAATCATGGGGGTCTTTCCGCTCAACGAGTCAGTCGCGATTGGCAGATCGCGCGACAAGCTGCGTTCCATGCAACTCATGGCGCGGGACGGCATTGGCCTGCCGGTCACCACCTTCGCTCATGATCCGAAGCAAACCGGCGAAGTTCTCAAACTCGCGGGCGACGCTCCGCTGGTGGTCAAGCTGCTGGAGGGAACACAGGGCATCGGGGTGGTTCTTGCCGATTCAAACCGGTCGGCAAAATCTGTGGTCGAGGCCTTTCGCGGCGCGAAAGTTAACATCATGGTGCAGGAATTCATCAAGGAAGCGGGCGGTGCGGATATTCGTGCGCTCGTGGTGGGTGGGCGCGTGATTGCAGCCATGCAGCGCAAAGGAGCCGAAGGCGAGTTTCGATCCAACCTGCATCGGGGTGGAAGTGCCCAACCTATCAAGATCGCACCCGAGGAACGCTCTACCGCCGTGCGCGCAGCCAAGACGATGGGGCTGAATGTCTGCGGCGTAGATATGCTGCGCGCCAATCATGGGGCAGTTGTCATGGAGGTGAACTCCTCACCCGGACTTGAAGGGGTGGAAAAGGCAACTGGTATTGATGTTGCAGGCAAGATCATCGAGTTTCTGGAAAAGAACGCCGCCAAGGGAAACACCAAGACTAAAGGGCGCGGATAATACCCATGCGCGAGCCATTTGAAATCGGCGGTTTCACCGTCCCAGCAGGCACGCGGGCTACGCTGGATCTGCCGGTGAGCGTGATGTCCGATCATACGCCGGTCAGCATGTCAGTGCATGTGGTTCACGGCCGCCGCCCGGGGCCAGTCCTGTTTGTTAGCGCGGCAATTCATGGCGATGAGGTGATTGGCGTCGAAATCGCGCGGCGATTGCTACGGGCACCTCAACTCGACAAGATCGCGGGCACGTTGCTCGTGGTGCCAATAGTGAACGCGTTCGGCTTCATGACCCAATCGAGATACCTTCCGGACAGGCGTGACCTGAACCGGTCTTTTCCTGGTAGCGAGGGCGGATCATTGGCGGGCCGCCTCGCACATATCTTCATGACCGAAATTGTTGAGCGTTCCGATCTCGGTATCGATCTTCATTCTGCCGCTATTCACCGCACCAACCTGCCTCAAATTCGAGTTTCCCCGGCCTCGGATGCGACGATCAGATATGCCGATGCATTCGGTGCACCGGTCGTCATGGTTTCCAAGTTGCGCGACGGGTCCTTGCGAAAGGCGGCGCAGGATCGTGGCGTCGATGTGTTGCTTTTTGAAGGCGGCGAAGGGCTGCGTTTTGACGAGCTTTCGGCGCGGGCGGGTCTCGCAGGTATTCTTCGGGTCATGAACGCGATGGGCATGGTTGCCAAGCGCGGGATCGCCGCTGTGCGTGAAGCACCCGTTCACGCAAGAACGAGTTCCTGGGTACGCGCTCCGGCCGGTGGATTACTAAGAACATTCAAAGCAGCGGGCGAATATGTCGAAGTCGGTGACTTGCTTGGCCGGATTTCGGACCCGTTTGGTGAAATCAGGGTGGATGTGCTTGGAGAAACAGACGGCATCATCGTAGGCCGTACAAATTTGCCATTTGTACACGAGGGCGACGCCTTGTTTCATATCGCCAAAACGACGAGCGCGGATGTTGAAATGCGGGTCGACATGATCGCCAATCAGCTCGACGGAGATCCAATGTTCGATGAAGACGAGATCATTTAGATAGTCTGAATGTGAAAACGCGGGGCAGTTGCCCGCCCCGCGCCAGTTTACGAGACCGCTCGCAATCCGCGGCTCGCCATTACCTCCCATACGGCGAGCGCGATCAGCGCCGATCCCGTTAGCCATGCATTGGCCGTTGCCACAATGTGGCCGGTGAAGTTCAGCGCTGTCGGTGCGACGATTAACGAAGCCCCCAGTGCCGATACCGGAGCCACCCGTGCGAGAAGGTGGCTCCGGCCGTCAGCGCCGGACATGACCAGAACACCAATGCCAATTGCCATGAAGGCGAGTGCTTCAAGTTCAGCCATGCCCTGCAACAGTGTTTCCTCACGAAACAGGACAAAGGGGGACAAAACCAACCAAATACCCATCGCGGCAAGCAGCCATCTGTGGGGCGGGATTGGCTTCCTCATAACCGTGACAACCTTTGCTTACTGATCCCCTGTGGGGCCAGGGAGAAGTTCTGCGTCAACGGCGGCAACCAATTCGTCGTCATTGATGAAACCGTCGGCATTTGCGTCGATCTCCAGGAAGAGATCATCCGAGACTTCAGGATACTTGGTCTGAAGCTCTGCCAGCGACGCCAGGCCATCACCGTCCATGTCAAGATCAGCGGGCATGGCGAATGCCGGAACAGCAAACAGCGAAGAGAGAAGAGCAACAATAGAAACTCGACTCATTTTGTTTTCTCCATGAGAAAATGGGCATCTTGCCCATTGTGGGGTTGGCGTAGCGCTCCGGTGTTGGTGGCAAATCCACAGAATTCAGATTGCAACGGTTCCTCAGCTCGGGATCTCCACTACAAAATGAGAACTGTTGATTAGCGTTCCGATCTGATGGGGGCACTTTCGCGCTACGTGGGGAATATGGCACAAATGTATCTTGTTGAATAACGAATTTTTCTCGCGAATAATATCGAATATTCGAATAGGTGGCATATGGACATTGAGCTTGCTCGAACTTTCCTCGCGGTGGTTGAAACCGGCACCTTCTTCGACGCTGCAAACAAAGTCCATGTCACGCAATCAACAGTGAGCATGCGGATTCGAACACTTGAACAGCAACTTGGCCAGTCTGTATTCGAACGTGGAAAGTCCGGCGCGACTCTGACACCTGCAGGGCGGCATTTCCTCAAACATGCCCAGGTGCTGGTGCGCACCTGGACACAGGCAAAGCTGGACGCTGGTCTCCCCGCCTCCATGGCCGCAGCGTTGGAAATCGGCGCGGCGCCAAGCCTCTGGGACGGGTATCTCATTAACGCCTTACCTGAGTTGATGGAAGCGCTGCCAGACGTCGCCATCAGAGCCTCGGCGGCCTCCTCCGAAACGATGGCTCGCGAGATCGAGGAGGGCAGCCTCGACCTTGCCGTCATGTACCGACCGCGGAACGCTTCGGGCATGTCCGCATTTCAACTCTTTGAGGATGAGTTTGTTCTTGTCTCTAGCGGCCCGGACGCGGAACCCGACGCTCTGGGTGACGCTTACATTCTGATAGACTGGGGTCCGGAGTTCCGAGCCGACCATTTGCTGAACTTTCCGGAGCTTGACGCACCGCGCCTCCAGCTGGGCATCGGAACCTTGGGCCTTCAGTTTCTGAAATCTGTCCCTGCAGCTGGCTATTTCCCCAGACGCGTGATCGAAACCGAGCTTCGGGACGGATGGCTTAAGTTGATCGAGGATGCACCCCGTTTTGCTTATGCCGCATATGCGGTCTTCGATGAAAGCGAGGCAGACGAGTTGCCAGGCCAAGCCGCGTTACTGCTTCGTGACGCGGCGCGTTCGCTTGGGCTTACATCGCGAGGTCGGTAGATCAAATATGAGTCGTCTTTCGACATACAACGCCGACGTTTGACTTAGAATTAACCGATCACATGAAGCCACTCAATTTCCGTGGCAATTCCACTAGTGATTTAGGTCTTTCGTGTCTCAGAATTTGATTTGACTTCCGTGCGGGTACTTAACTCCTCTCCAGTCACAATGCCTTCGTTGGCTTCAGAAAGCAGCGTGGACTCTTCTTCACCAGCTGCTAGGGCAGCTGTTTCTGGCGTAACCACACGTGCAGGAGCGCTGACACGAAATGCCGTTTTTTCACTTTCCGGGACGGCAGATTTGGACAGGATTCGCCAAATGGTGAACGCAATCATTAGGCAATGCGCAACGACCGTCGTCAGGAAAAGACCCTGTGGGCCCATCCCGGCCATGGCCACACCAGCAATCAGTGGGCCGGCAATGGAACCTAACCCATACACCATCAGCAGCCCCCCGGAAACTTGGATAGAGGTACCAGGCGGAGCATGATCATTTGCATGCGCGACGATGATCGGGTACATGGCAAAAATTGCTGCACCAAACGCACCAGCCAGGATTAAGTTCACAAAGCGGGACTCAGGAGCCAAAAGAACAAAGGTCAGGTCGGCGGACAGGGCAACAGCCGCTGTGAACAGCAAAACCTTACGTCGATCCATTCGGTCGCTGACAAATCCAATCGGCACTTGCGCAAGGGCACCAGCCAGCACCGGAATGCTTGCAAACAGTGCAATCGCCGTCAGTGACAACCCAACGCGATCTGCATAGACCGCAGCCAGAGTTCCGAATGCCGCGTTTGAAATGCCAACCAAAAAAACTGCTGCAACAGCTACCGGCGAGTTACGCCAAAGGGCCGGAAGATCAAGCCGCACCGATGTCAGCGGCGCGGGCGTAGCGGAGGTCGACAGCGCCGTTGGGATTAACGCAAGACAATAGACCATCGCGCCGATGGCAAAAAACAGAAACCCTGCCGCGTCGCCCAGTGAAATCACCATCTGCCCAGCGGTAACCGCGCCCAGATTCACCATTGTGTAAACGCCAAAGACGGTCCCGCGTGTTGCGGGTTCAACTCTGTCATTCAACCATGACTCAACGATCATGGCCGCTCCGGCAAAGCAAAACCCAGACACCGCGCGGGACGGGATCCACGCCCAAGTTTCAACGGCAATGGACTGAAACAGGATTGTCACCGCAGCCAGAGCGCACATCACGCCAAACGTACGAATATGCCCAACCGCTCCCACAAGTCTTGGCGCGATCAAGCACCCCGCGACATACCCGATCGCCCAGCCCGTCCCCAAAAGCCCCAATGCGCTGGCCGAAAACCCCTCCATTGATCCCCGTACCGGCAAAATTAGGCCGTGGACACCGCCCGCGAACAGGAGAAGCCCTGATCCAAGTAGCAAAGCTGAAATGGGAAATAACTGTCGGATCATGCTTCACAGACTAATGACATTCGAACGGAAAGTTAATTCGCGCTTCGTATAGGGGCAGATAACACAAACCCACAATACCCCGTCATAAGCTGGTAAGTTCGCGCTAGGGTCTTTCGCTCCCGTGGCCGCCGACCTGTGGAAGAAAGGCCACGATATTTTGTCCTTTCTTTGCTAGGCGGACCATACGAACCTCAATGGCCCGACTCAGGTAGCGGAACCCACGACGGAACAAGCGCTTGAAACTGTCTCACTCGATGAGGGCAAGTAGCTCGATTGGATGAGCAACACCGCGTATTTCGTGCGATCTGCAGCCGACGAATGGGCCAGGAGATCGCGGGAGCAAGGGGCTCTGCGTTTTCGTCAGTCCGATTTGGTCCAGCCCAGCGATGACCGCATCGAATGCAGATCACTTTTCCGCATCTTCGCTGCAATAGAGATCGTACAGAACCTCCACAATCGCCAACACTCGTTCGTCCGCAATCCTGTAATAGGTGCTTTTCCCGTCGCGCCTTGCCCCAACCAAACCAAAGAGGCGCAGACGTGAAAGCTGCTGGGACGCTGCTGCCTGCCGCATGGAGAAGGTGGTTTCGATTTCGCTTACGGATTTCTCACCGCCAAGAAGCAGGCACAAGATCTGCAGACGGCCGTCATGCGCCATGGCCTTTAAGAAGTCGGTCGCCTCAAGAGCGTTTTTGCTGAGATCGGGTTTCAAGTGCGCTCCCATAAGAACGATAGATACTGATATCACAATCTCTGGCGCCTGTCCGCACTTCGTGATGTGTGTGATCGACATCGTTTTAAAGAAGAATTAGCAGCAAGCTGTACTTCGACTGGATTGTCTGGACAGTTGGCAGTCTGAACTGAGTCAACACCTGGCCCATCTTCTTGGTCAGACCGCACGATAGATCTTTGCCGATGCAAGTGCTGTTTTTCGACGACTTCCTTTGATCCCTGTTCAATGTTCCACAATAGTCTGTCACATTTCTTGCCATTCGGATCAAAGTGTCTGACCGGTAAATTGCGACGGATGTCTTCAACTACGTCGAACTCAGGTTCTCGTGACACATCAGTCAGGTAGGCCAACCCGTTCAAGATCTGCGACAAACTTGTCGAGGTCAGACGTCCCGACATTTTCGAATGCCAATCTCATTCGGGCCTTTGTCATCCAGGGGCGGATAGAACTGCCTTGTTCGATAATCCGCCGGGCCTCATCTTCACCCGATCTTCGTGTCAGAATTGCCGCCAAAATATAGTGGCCGAATGGTTCAACCGACCTGCCTTCCATAGCTGCCCTTGCGCATGCTTCAGCCTGGTCCAACTCATCTTCCAGAATGTAGAGACAAAAAGCTTTGGCGAGTAATTTAACCTTGTAATACGGCCCGGCTGTACCAAATCGCATCGCTGTCTCGATGCTCTGAAGAGCAAGTTTGAGCTGACCGTTTGCAAGCCGCACGATCCCCAGTACCAATTGCGCGTTAGCCGAACTCGGGTTGAGCTTGACCGAAAGCTCGGCCTCGGCATTTGCGGCGTCGTATTTCTTTAGTACCGAGTAGATCCTCGCAAGACTGGCGTGTGCGAAACTGCTTTGATCATCTAGGGCCACTGCGCGTTCAGCATGGCGCAAGGCGCGCTCCTTGGTTGCTTTTCGGTCCTCCACCTGAAGAAAGAGAAGTTTCCGCAAAAGCGTGTTCACCATAACTGCATGCGCTAGTGAGTAGTCTGGTGTTAAATCTATTGTTCGGGACAGTATGTTGCCTGCTGTCTCGGTATCTTCGCTCGTGAACTTGTACAGATGCCAAAGCGCTTTCTGCACCCGATCCCAAACACTGACCTCACCTCGTTTCAGCCGCGCTTGTTCGCGCATGTCAAATCTCAATTCCCAATCAATATGTCCGACGACCGCCGAAGCGATTTCCTGCTGTAACGAAAACACATCCTCGATATTCCGGACCAGCCGATCAGCCCACAGATCATGCCCGGTGGACGTGTCCACCAAATGCGCATTGATGCGAACACGTTCGTCGTCATAAAGTACGCTGCCTTCAACCAGGTAGTCCGCTCCGGCGCGCTGCGCGACCTCCTCCCCTGTGAGGGCCGATTGTGCGAGGAATTTCGTGGAAGTCGGAGAGACCACCGCCAGCCAATCCACTTTGGCCAACTCGGTAATGAGTTCCTGGTTGATACCCGATACGAATGTGTCAACGCCACTTTGCGAATTTAGATTTTCGAGAGGCAACACCGCGATCACCGGTTTCTGCGGAGCCGGAAGTTGGGTCATCATACGGCGGCGCAACCGATCTTTCTCCAGTGGCGGTTCTGTCCTGGGTGAAGTGGCATCGGGATCGGCAGGAGCATCCGACTTGGGGTGTTCGGAGGCGTCAAACCCAAAAACTGGTCCATTTTTGGGCCAGTCGACGTTGTTGAGCGTGAAATAGTCCTTGAGGTTGTGGGCTGCGTACAGAAAAGCGTGGCTTCGCAAACTAAGGTCAATACTCTTTTGCGCGAAGTTCAGCCCAGCGGCCACTCGGGCCAATAGGTATTGACTCTCCATAAAGCTCAGGCGATTGCTCTCGTGCCGTTCGACCCAATTCATGGCCTCGGTTCTCAGGGTTCTGACAAATTCGGCAATACCAACGTCATCTTGCCAAAGCCCCATCGTGTGGTGTTTTGGATGAAACAATCCTAGATCATCAAGAATGGCGTCCCACTGCGCAGGTGGGCAATTTCCGCGCCGCGCCAAAAGGTACGCCAGCTCGAAATACGCGTGATCATAAAACAGGAACTGCTTGTCCTGATACATAGCGAGGTCAATCAGGTAATAGTCTGGTTCGCTTTGCTGGTGCGAACGCACCAAAACGTTTTGGCCGTGAAGGTCGCCATGCAGACGACCTTCCGCAGCACGAATATTCAATCGACCTGGGCGATCACGGTTATGCGCGAATGCCAGCGGGTTTGGGTACCAGTGCCCCTCATAAGAAAAGCAGGGTTCCAGGGGATCTTGATTGCATGACTTGGACAAAAATTCGTGCAGACGCCCCTCTTTCGGATCCAATCGGTATCCGAGCCAACTAGAAAGCAGATCCTGTGGCGCGTGCATTCCCTGCGCGATCTGGTAATCCGCATTCCAGTCTTCAAACAGGCTTCTTGCAAGCCTTTGAAGCACATCCAGTGCCAGTTCGTACCCGCAAGCGTTCCAAGGAAGGGAATACTCCAATCCTCTGGCAACTACCGTTGAGAGAATAGCAATTTTGCCTCCGTGCTCCACCGATCCAACAATGCGGGCAAGATGCTTCGACGCGAACTCCGGGGCCGCTTCGAATGCTTCACGATGCAGTTGGACCTCGGTTTTTTCGTCCCACTGTGGATCCGGGCACTTGTCCAGCTTGAGTATAGCCTGCCCGTTAAAGACATCACTCGAAATATCAACAATATATACAAGAGCACCTGACTTGCCCGCGCTTAACTGTCGGTGAAAATAAATCTCACCCGAAATTTTCCAACGAGAACTTACCAGAGGCAAAAGTTCGCTGTACTCTTCTGGCCATTTGAGGTCATTGGTAACAGTCATTAATCACACTTTGCAAAATAGCTTCCCATCCAGTCTGATGCAGAATACAGACCGGGGTGGCTACAATAATACACCATCCCAAAATTGCGCCAAGCCGCAGTGATGCCGGGTAGTCAGCCCCAACACCTGCCAATTCGTCCGGTACTCCCTTTACGCCGGTCGACGGCTTCGTGAGCGTCGTTGATTGGGGTAGAGGTGTGAAGCACAGGTTTAAGCGATGGAAAACTGGTTTGTCAGACTGATTGTCGTCTGTGGTGGATTGCGCAGTAGAGCGAGGTACTTCAATTCCAAACGCGCCACCCAAATCGATGCCGATCCCCTGGTCTTTGGCAATACCTGCATCAATGGGGCGGGTGGTCGGCATGGCTTGGTCGAAGGTGCAACCGCGTTGCAATCAGAACTCCACCGATAATCAGCACACCACCAACGCCTTGATAGAGTTGAAGGTGCATGCCCCTTAGAGTCACGGCTTCGATCGCAACGAATATTGGCACAAGATATGCAAACAAGGAAGCCGTCGACGCGCCAACTTCGCTTGTGCCAAAATTTAGCAAGTGAAGGTAAATGGCACCCATTCCAACTCCAATGAACAGGATTGAGCCCCAGACCTGCCAAGAATAGGCGAATAGCCGAGGTGTACCTGCTTCAAAAAACAAAACAATCGGTAGCAAAACCGCGATGCCAATGACGAAAATCACGAACAAGCCTTCATCGGGCTTGGGTTTCATATTCCATTTCTTGAGAAGCACTAAGTAAAGCCCACGGCAGGCATTGGAGGCAATCATCAGCAGGAAGGCAAGATGCGGATTGAAATTTACGAGATTTTCCAAATCACCGCGAAATGCAAAAATTAGCGCTCCTACGAGTGCAATTGCGACACCCAGATATTGGACTGGTTGTAGTCGTTCGTTAAGCAGAAGCGTAGAAAACAAGATCGTCAGTAAAGGTACACTGGTGTATCCGGCACCAAGATCTATCAGGTCATTGGATCGGAGTGCTGAATAGACAAACCAGGGCGTAGCCACCACTCCTACGCAGGCAAGGACTGTGATACGGAGCCAACTGCCCTTGAAATGCTGGAACGGGTTGCCCCGTCCCCTCAAAACAAGTGGCAATACAAATACTGCTGCAATCAAGCAACGCCAAAAAGTCAGTACAACCGGATGAACCTCATTGACCGCCAAATTTCCGAACAAAAAGTTCCCGGCACTGATCAGCATTGCAAGCAACAAAGCCCCGTAGGCCAGCGCAGGTTTATTCACCTTCATGATTGCATCAGAGCATGGCTGGCATTTCAAACAAAGCGTCAATTGATGTGGCGCTTATGCAGACAAATCGGAAGTAAAGCTGTATTTGTAAGTAAGGGACATCTCTTAGGAGAGTAGTTTTTTACGATGAACATTGTTCAGCGAACGGATTGGGCCTCAGACGAAGGCTGGAACGGAAAACTCGAAGGGCAAAACGCTGCTACAGGCATTTCGTTTCTTTTCAATGAATTGAAAGAAGCCGGCAAAGGACCGCCATTGCACAAGCACCCATATGATGAAGTTTATCTGGTGCGTCAGGGGCAAGCCCGGGTTACTGTTGGAGACGAAGAGGCAATTGTGAACGAAGGCGATATTTTGGTAATTCCAGCTAATACCCCGCATAAGGTTTTGACCTCAGGAACAGGGCCCTTTGAGATTATTAGCGTCCATGTGTCTGCCAAGTTTACGATGGATATCCTTGAATGAGTCCATCCCTTTCCCAAAGTGTTGACTGAAGGGCTCGGAGGCGTCGTCGGAGCGAACGCAGCGTTTTGAGCCATGTGCATCGCACACAGATGCGGACGGCCCTGAACTGCCGTTCACCGACACATGTCGCCGCTGCGGTGCGGCCCGTAGAACCGGGCATTCGCTGCAGGCGCAAATTCTCAGGACGCACGGACTCACAGTCAGCGGACAAAGCTGACTCTGCAGGTCTGGCTACGAGTTCCTTTCCTAGCAATAAATTTCGTAGGCTCTATCATGCTGGCGTTGCCCCACTGTCGAAGGAAACAACATGTTACGTTCAATGCTAATCCCCGCAGTTCTCATTGCACCTCATTGCCTGGCTGCTGCAGAGAAAGTGTCGGGAACGAACTTCTATGTCGTCAACCAAGAGCAAATTCCCGCGGGCAAGGACGTGTTCTGGAAAGAGGACAACTATGGGACTTATACCGTTGACGAGGGACCAATCGATCCTGGTTTTGTCCGGTGCGTGGGCTCGGGTTTTGGCGGACCCAGCGGTGTCAGCGGCGGTGGCGTCTGTGTTTATGGTGAAGAAGAGGACACGTTCACCATGAGATGGGAGGTTGTTTCCTTCGGCGTCAACAACTGGCGGATCGTTTCCTCTACCGGCAAATATTCGGGGATGGCTGGAAGTGGGACGACCAAAACACGTGTGGCGTCAAAATTCCTGGCGCTACCGCACCGTATTTCTGACTGGGAAGGCGAGGTTGACTTGCCCGATAAGGATTGAAACTCGAACTGAAAAGGTCGGGGATGATGGTGATTTGAAAGGTTGGCAAAGCCCGCATTGGGCTCTCGCCGGACCTACACCGCCAGACGTTTGGGAGGACGTAGCGCAGCGCTTTTCGACAGTTTGTCAAAGCTCCGCATTTGGAGCACTGGTGATAGTTTGATGTCTCAACTGCTTTCACCATCTTTGTGGCAGACAACCTCGAGCTTAATGCCGTGTGGGTCG
>NZ_JBQFOU010000038.1:0-14153 GCF_056533845.1 Ruegeria sp. F5
TGCCGGGGCGTTCCTCTCGCGGAGTCATGCCTAGCAGGTGTTGATAGAATTCAAGCGTTATGTCGACATCATGGACGCAGAGGACGACGTGGTCGAAGCCGTAGATGTTCATGGACAAAGCATACCATTGGTCAGTTTCCCGCGCGCGGTTACACGCCACAATCCAAGTTCTTCTGACAAGACCGGCGAGACTATGTTTGTTCTACTTCAAGCTGTATCTTATATTCACTGGGTTCGATGACACGAGTGATTAAGACCTCTGCAGAACAGTGAGAAGCTTTAATGCTGCGTTGTGATCGCTACACTGACCGCGATTGCGAAACTTGTTCTGCACGTCAGCCAATAACTTACGTGCTTCTGATTTAGCTCCGCGGTCCGCCATCAAGTGAGCGAGTGGGATCGCTGCGCGTCTTTCCCAGCTTAGCGCCGATTGCCCCTGGGCGATCCTGATGGCGTCACGGTAACATCTTTCCGCTTTTTCAGGATCGCAAAAGGCCATAGCTAGCTCCGCTCTGGCGCAATAGGTATCCGCTTCATCCCACCTTTGACTGGTTCTTTCCATCATCGGTTCGATTGCCGCGAGTGCATTTTCGGCCTGGTCCAGCTTTCCCAGACCGATATAGGCGCGTGCTCTTGCGCGCATTGGAAATCCAGTGAACAACAGGGTATTCGCCTTGATCAGCGCGGCAAGACAGTCATCGGCATCTATCAGGGCCGCTTCAAAATCGCCACGATCCGCGTGAATAGCAGCACGTGTTGTCAGGCCAATCCTGCGCCAGATATCGATCTGTGCCTGATCCGCGACTGCAAGCACATTGTTTGACCATTGAAGGGCGTCGGCGTCGCGGTTCAAATACTTCAGGTAACTAACATGACCCAGAATGTAAGCCCGGCTGAGTGCAGGATGCCCAGGTTGATCCCCGGTCGCAGTTGCGTTTTCAGCGCGAGAATATGCGCTATCAATGTTGCCAAGGCACCAGTGCGTCAAAGCCAGATAAACGTTCGCGGCCGCACCTCCGTCGGTACCGAAGCGGTTAGCCTGATCGGAATCGCGCGACGGATCGTAGGCATTGAGGGCATTTTGGTAATACGGCAGACTGTCGGTAAACCTGCCCATCATTGTCTTTGAAGTCGCGACCATTCGATTTGCGACACTTCGGAACCTGTGCTGATCACTAATGTCGATATCATTCAAAACCGCGTGCCCAATAGCTTCCGCTTCAGGCAGCGAGGCGCTGACATAGCGACTGACCCACTCTCCGTATCGTATGACTGGCCATTCAGGCGCATCATCAAATCCATCAAGCAATTGGCGCGCGCGTTCAAAAGCCTTTATCGTTTCATTGGCGGTGTAGCCTTCCGCACCGATCAATGTCACACTGTGCTTTGCTGCAACTGACAACGCCTCGCTATGCCTGTTTCCTTCCTGCTCAAGCAAGCGCAGAGCAGATTGGTAATGCGACGCAGCCTCGCGAAAAGCCGGACGTTTAACAGCTAAGCTGCCAGCTTCGCGGTATAGCTCTATAGCTTTGTCAGTCAGACCGGCAGCCTCGGCGTGACGAGCAACAATTTCTGGTGGCGCAACATTTTCAAGTGCTCCTGTAAGCCGCTCATGTACCACGCGCCGCCGTGACAAAAGAAGGCTTTCATAGGCTGCATCGCGCACCAGCGCATGCTTAAATACATATCGTTCGTTTTCGCCCACACCGCGTCGAAATACCAACTCGGCCGATGCCAGTCCTGCCAGACCTTCCCGCAACTCGTCCTCTTTGCCTTCTGTCGCAACCACCAAAAGGCCCAGATCAAACTCTCGTCCTATACAGGCCGCTGATTGCGCGATCTCCTTGATTTTTGGCGTGCGGTCTAGCCGCGCCATTAGCGAGTCGTGGAGCGAAGCGGGAATTGCCGTTTGGCCACTCTCAACCACCGCCTTGGTAAGTTCTTCCACGAACAAGGGGATGCCATCTGTTCGCTCAATGATCGCCTCTACTGTCTCGCGGTTCAGCTTTCGTCCGCCAAGTCGTTCGACTATTGCATCAACACCTGCGCGGCCCAGTCGGTTCAACGCCAGTCGCGTGGTATGTGGATGCGCCGCGAGATCGGGCTGATTATCCGGGCGCGATGTCAACACGATCAACACCGGCGCATCCTCGATCGCGTCAATTGTCAATTCCAGTAATTCCAGTGTCGTCGGATCAATCCAATGCGCGTCTTCAAGAAAAAATGCCACAGGTTGTTGCCTGGCCAACTTCAGAACCTGCCGGGACAGGACGTTCAACGTCTTGGAACGCAACGCGGCAGGCGAAAGATCACTTGTGCCGTATCGTTCGGCTCCGTCCAGGCCAAGCAGTTTCGCGATGATTGGCATGTCATCACGGTCAAAAAGTGATTCAAGCTTGGTCAGCCGCGCTTCGTTGTCATCGTCCCGGGACCACCTCGCAGCGCGGTGCAATTGCTGGGTGACGGGCCAGAACGCAGTGTCACCGTGAAAGGGAGAACACTGATACATCAATCGCGTGTGTGACTCGTTTCCAATCGCGTCTTCCAGGGCGCGCATGATGCGCGACTTACCGATTCCAGCTTCGCCAACCAGAAGTACAACTTGCCCTTCGCCGTCACGTGCCGTTTTCCATCGCTCAAGCAACAGTGCCAGTTCCTGGTCCCTACCCACCAGTGGAGGCGTCATGCCGTCCGAGCGCAGAGAAAAGCGGCTTTCCTGATCCTGTTCGCCAAGAACTCTGAAGGCCGCCACCGGTCCATCAATTCCTTTCATCGACAAAGGTTCTGTCGCTTCCATTTCAAAAGCGCCGGTGATCAAAGCCTGTGTTGCCTCTGAAACCAAAACTTCTCCGGAACCCGCTTGTGCTTCGAGCCGCGCTGCGAGGTTAGGTGCGTCGCCAACAACCGTTTGCTCCAGCGCCGTGCCTCTTCCCACAAGCTCACCGACGACAACAATGCCAGTTGCAATTCCAACCCTGCAGGAGATCATTTGCCCCCCTACATTGAGATTTTCCACGGCTTGAACAATCGCAAGGCCTGCCCGCACCGCTCTTTCGGCTTCGTCCTCATGCGCCCTGGGCCAGCCGAAATAACCAATGACACCGTCTCCCATGAACTTGGCGACGTGACCTTCGAAACGAGCAATTTCACCGGCAACCGCATTTTGATAGGTCCTGATGATGGTGGCCATTTCTTCGGCATCCAGTTGTGCCGAGAGGGCCGTTGATCCCACCAGATCCACAAACATCACAGTGAGTTGCCTTCGCTCACCTTCGGAGCTTGGCGTGCTGTCAGCGCCATTTTCGACAGACGAAAAAGCACGCTCTGACCGCTCCTTCAGCCCGCCACTAAGGCGTTGGATAGCCGCCCAAACCTTGCGTTTTGGACCAATTGGCAAACCCAGCTCTACGAGGTCTTTCTCTGTTAACTCCGGAAGAGTCTCAAAATCAATTTCGACGTCGTCGAAATCCTTTGCGTACTTTTCTAAGCCGAGTTCAGCCAGCCAGCTTGCGACATCAGGCATGCACAATTCTCCACGGACTCAGCTTGCCTGATTTTGATGTTTTCACAAAGCTTTTTGGATCTGATTCAAAGTTCTGGGCAGTGAAGACACATTACCAATGTCCGAGTAGAGTTGCCCCGAAAGAGAACTCCCATGGACAGCTATGGAGGCTTCGGCCCATTGCCGACCTTGAGCGAGGCCTTCAGATGTTGCAGCCGCAGCCCGCTTTGCCGACATTCGCTGCGTCAGCAAAATCTGGGCGAGCCAGAATTTACAGATTATGGACAATACCGACTTTTGCAGCCACGACTTTTGCTCAGGCTGAAATTGCTCGCATCCGCAGCGGTAGATTTTTCGGCCGAGCAGTGATTTCCCGTTTGCGGCTTTTCTACTGGGCGAATCCAGCCCGAGTTCAGCAATCCTTTCGCTGTAATCAGCGTTGAAAATTGAACGCCAGCGAAGCGGGTTATGAAAAAAGAAAGCGAAGTTCCGTTTCGGAATTTTTGTGACTCATGCGATTAGCAAAAACGACATCGGGTCGCTGGCAGGAAAGAAAAAATGAGGAAACAGGTTTGACTAGTTCCCAGTCCATTGAGCACTTCTCATGCACGAACGTCGAATACCAGAATGGCTTCGCCATGCGCCAGCACCCAGCGTGCGGGGATTCGCCATTCTGGCGGGTACAGAGGCGATTGCAAGGGGTATTTTGATCTCTGTCTTTCCGGTAGCGATGTACAACGCGCTGAAGGATGCGCGATTTGTATCCGAAATTTATTTCGCCATTGGCGCGGTGTCACTCCTGATCGGTCTTCTGGTTCCCTACCTGATCCGGTTTGTCCCACGGAGATGGGTCTATGTGTTCGGCACTCTTTCGTACGTCGCGGGTGCGGTTGTGACGACCGTTGCGACCCCTGCTGCCGTTATTGCGGGGCTCGCACTCACGACTTTCGCCGTTGTGACGACATTTGTGTGCTTCAACGCCTATGTACTCGACCATGTTGCCAGGATTGAACTGGGACGTTTTGAGACATCGCGGCTTTTTTACAGTGCGCTGGGTTGGACGGCTGGGCCTGCACTTGGCGCGATATTGTACGAATGGTGGCGACCTGCGCCGTTCCTGATTGCAGCCGGTGCGGCGATTGTCATGCTGCTCATCTTTCTTGTTATGCGCCTCGGAAACGGCAGGCTCATCACCAGAAGCCAAAGCGCTCCCGCAAATCCGTTCGCCTATTTCGGGAGGTTTTTTGCGCAACCGCGATTGGTTGCCGGATGGGTATTCGCAGTCGTTCGTTCCTGTGGGTGGTGGATTTATGTCGTATACCTGCCCATCTATGCGGTTCAGAACGGGCTTGGTAGCCAGCTAGGAGGGATTGCTTTATCGATTTCCAATGCCGCCCTGTTTTGCACCCCACTGATGCTTCGTTTCATGCAGCGCAGTTCGGTGCGCGCAGCAGTCAGAACGGGATTCCTCATGTCAGGGCTGCTATTTCTTTTTGCTGGAGTTCCATTCGGAATCCCTGAAGTCACAATCGCATTCTTAATGATGGGCTCGATTTTCCTGATCTTGCTCGATGTTTCCGCTGGTTTGCCGTTCCTTCTCGCAGTCAAACCTTCCGAACGAACTGAGATGTCAGCAATATACGCGAGCTTTCGCGACGTTTCGGGTATTATTACACCTGGTGCCGCCTGGCTGGTTCTTCTCACTGCACCGCTCTCTGGCGTGTTCGCTGCGGGTGGCGCAGGTTTGCTTTGGACGTGGGTTCTGGCTCGCAAGCTGCACCCCCGGTTGGGCCAGACACGCATATCTGTCGAAAGTACTTCAAAGGAAGCTGGCAAAGTTGCTTCTGATATGGTGAGCCTGCCAAACTTAGTCCATGAGAAATCAGTCGCCAGTCGCTTACCGACTGATACATAATAGAAGCCAGCCATTGAGTGACCAAAGCAACTCAGGCGTCAGTACCGTGCAGCTTCTAGGATTTAGCAGAGACGTTGGACTACAAGAAATGCCATTTCAGCGAATGTGTTAAAGGCAAGCTTAACTCTTTCGACTCTGTTTCCTACACGAAACGAACCGTTAGCCTTGTCGTCTCGGACTCTTAATCAAACGAGTACGGAAATCATCACCGAAACGTCGGGCCATGCGCCCAGACCGTCAACGAATACCGATCACCATTCTCAACCGGTGTCACCTGATGCAATAAGAAGCTGGGAAAGATGGTCGCGCTCCCCTGATACCGGCTGGCCGTTACAGCATACGCACCCGGCATAATCTCCAAGTCACCGCCGTCGTACATCCCGGGTTTGCTGAGCTGTACGACCATAGACAGCTTTCTTTTTCGGGCAACGGGCCCGTCGCCAATATCGGAATGCCACGCAAAATGACCACCATCTGATCCTTTGTAGCATGCAATCTGCGGGCTTTCCGCGAACTCGCGAAGATCGAAGTCAAACTTGCTGGTGTTGGAGCGACGAACCAGATTGATCAGGCGTGACATC
Source organism: Ruegeria sp. F5 (assembly GCF_056533845.1). NCBI lineage: Bacteria > Pseudomonadati > Pseudomonadota > Alphaproteobacteria > Rhodobacterales > Roseobacteraceae > Ruegeria > Ruegeria sp. F5. Next base: position 5,999 of record NZ_JBQFOU010000038.1, read on the forward strand.
ACCCAATCAGAGCCGTCGACGTCGTCCAGCCAAGTCACATCCGCTCTGCGCAGATTGTGATCCTTGTTTTGCCCGACAAGCAGAGCCTCGTTCGCCGGGGCTTTTTGTGATGCAGCAACAATTTGCTCACATTCCCGCGCGGTAAATGCACCGGGAATCGAATGAACTTCCAGCATTCTGTACACCGTTTTTGATTGGTACTGGATTTTGCCAAAACACACAGAAGGCGCTGCGTTGTTTTCGACCTAAGAGGTCGAAAACGACGTAATTTTTTTCGCAATCTCAAATGTTTTGGATCAGGCGGACCGCTGTGGGAAATCGTGCTCGATGTTCGTGAGACCCAAGCATAAGTACGATGCGGAATCTGGGACAGCGTGAGGTGAAGCCGCGAGTTTACAGCTATCCAAGTAGTATTCCGGTTGTTCTGTTTCTTTTTGAATTGACTATTTAAAAATGAGCCAACATTCTTGGATCGTTCAGGATGAGCGACAGAAACGACGGCGGGCGCGCGACGGCTGTCCTGACAATGCACCTTTTTCAAAATGAACAAAGACTTGTCTCAAAGATCGGGACTTCTGTTAACCAGACCAGTAGGTCGCCAGTTGCCACCTGCTGATTGCCAATATGTCGCGATGTTTCCACTGGGCGCCAACTTTGCACACAAAGAGAGTGGGATGGGTCGGTATCGTCGCCTGCTCAGAAAACCCATATCAACACTTAGAGGATCTTCTCCATCTAGTTTGAAAGGGTCCTTGTCCCCGATCACCATGGCTGGAAACGCGCCTTGCGACGAAGGTTTCGGAAATGGGTGAACCCATGATTGCGGTTCGAAACCTGGCTGGAAAAGGTCGGTGCGTTATTGCGCTGTCCCGGTTCGAAAAAGGTGAAATAGTCGAAAGAACACCTGCTATTGCTTTGGATCATCGGGACACTGACATTATTTCTGCAACGGATCTATATCGGTACTGTTTTGCACGCCCAGACGATCCCGATGGCTGCCTTTTCGTCCTGGGCCTGGCATCTTTGATTAACCACGACAAAAATCCAAATATTAGCACCATCGCATCCTTTGAATGCGAGACCGGTTGGAAAATGTCACTGCGCGCTAATAGAAAAATTATGCCAGGCGAAGAGCTTACAAGGCACTTTCCGCGCGTCGCATTATTCACTACATAAAACTGACTAATCTGGGAGTACGAATGCCAAGTCGGCCTTGGCCGAAATTCCTATGTTCAGCCAATGTGGATCTGATCAGCCCCCTTTAAATCGGTGATTGTGCACGCGCCAAGGAAGATCGTCGGTTGCGTCCCATTCGTAATCGCTTGGGCGCGAACGTCGTTCCCGATTTTCTTTTTCCGGGTCGAATTCAGACGGATCCCATATCTCGGCTGCTTCGTCCCAATCTTGTGGCCTTTGTAAATCCTGCTGTTTTGCTGCCGAGTGCTTCACGATCCCGAACCGTTGTGACGCAATGAAACGCCGTATGTGTTCGGTAACGCGATTAATCCAGCGCCTGTCCATCGATTCCTCCTTTCCCTCCACTTCGTTATTTTAGGAGATCAAAGCTCGTTTTCGGAGTGCCAAACCTTATGATTTTTTCTCAACGATGTTATCGATGATCTGAATAGATGTTTGTTTTCAGTATATTGCCTCTTTGAGGATCAATCCCTTCGATTTGGCAGGCTTTTATACCTCCTTATACTGATCTGGTCTCGATGCACGGCCGTGGATAGAAAAATGCGTTTGCAAAGGTCTTTTGGTTGGAGGTACTGGGCCATCATGGGCGGCGTTTTGATGGTCGTGATTACCGCTGGTTTAATTTTCGAATCTGGCAAAAAGCAGCCCGCAGCAACCGAAGCCTTGGAGGCTTCCGAAAACTGACAATTCGCCTTCTACTTGGTAATCCGAGAGTAGTCCGCCATCTCAGGCCGTGACGGGAAACTGTTCTTTTGCAAAGGCACTCAATAGCTGGGCGGCCTTGCAGGGGAGGCTTTCAGGATCATCTTCTGCATAAACGGCATAGGCGGCATAGGCAAACCGAGGAGCATCCTCAATTACCCTCAACCAACCGGTTTCGACTTCCTGCGCAACTACCCGCCAGGGGAAATATCCGGCGCTAGGCTGGGCTTTCAAATAGTTCAGGCCAAGAGTGCCAATTCCAAGCTGCAACATTGGCGTCGGAATTTCCGGAAAGTTCAGCAAGTGATCGGCACGGAACTCCGGCCCCCAGTCGATCAGAACATAGTTTTGTTCAAATGGGCTTCGCGAGGTATCGAAATCGCTGCTTACGAGTACGAAATCATCTTCGAACAACTGCATTGCGGTCAGCCCGACAGTGTTCCGCGGATCATACATCACAGCCAAATCCAGCGCGCCCGCAGTCGTTTGGCTCAGCAATGTTTCAGTTGAAACCGTAGACCCGTGAACCGCCACATTCGGCAACGCTTGCATGAACTCCGGCATCGCGTCGATCAGGAACCCGTCCCACAAGCTGGGCACAGCGCCGATTTCCAGAGCAGCTTCCACCGCATCAGGCAGGGAGGCGTCGATCCGGGCTTGTGTCCAGCACCTGACAAGTGCTTGCGCGTGTTTATGAAAGCGGTGCCCGGCAGGAGTAAGTGTAGCACCCGATTTTCCGCGCTCGAATACTGGTCGTCCGAGCTGTTGTTCGAGTGACCGAATACGCATGCTCACTGTTGATTGTGTTACGTAAACCTTGTTGGCAGCCTCCAGAAAACTGCCCGTTTCGACAATCGCCAGAAATGTTCGCGCGAGTCCAATATCCATGGGGTATCTATTCGATTTTCAAATATAATGCATGAAGCAATTTCGCTATTCAACTAAAACAGTATGTGGCAGATTTGGCTCGTAGCATGAAACTGCTGCCGCTGTTCGGTTGCGACCCCAGGGTCTCAGAGTCCCCCATCTCGAAGTGAGTGTCGAAGAACGGCTCCCGGCAGCGCGAAGCATCTTTCATGCTACACGACCTGCCTCACCTGATCGGGAACGTATTGGCCTGCGTTCCCGATCCATAACAGGGAATACAATGTTTAGACCGTACCTAAGCGCAGAACTGGTACAATTCTGAGCCATCTCTGTCGATGGTAACAGCCAGCGGGAATTTCGCCCCAGTGGCTGCTACCGGATTTCCTCCAGCAGCACTTTGAGGTGCGATACAGGAACACCGATGTTGGAGCCGCCAAATTCGGGTAAGATCGCGGCATTGATAGCAACCACCTCGCCGTTTCGGTTCAAGGCGGGCCCGCCGCTTCCACCAGTTGTAGTTTCAGCATCATAAACGACTGCACCGGGACTGGTCTGGGCGACGATCCCCCGGCTGGCCAGAGGTCTGATCTTGTTCTGCTCTGAAAGGTGTTTTGCAATCATCCAGAAATCGACGGCGCCATCGCTCTCCAGCGTTGTCAGAAAATCCGGCCCGGCCTGCACAATCAAGGCCTTTAGGCCAGTTGGAAATCCAAGCAGGAAAACTTCTTCACCTGCACGCGGCGGGTCAGGTGCCAGTGTAAGCCCAAGCCCTTGAACACGGTTCGCATCAACGGACAGAAGCGCCAGATCGGCCGTTTTGCTTGCCCTAAGCAATACCGCTTCCATTGGCTCGGATTGTTCCGGCAGATAAGCCAGCAGACTAAGTATCTCGGCTTCAAGCCCTGCTGCCTTCAGGGCCTGTGCCCGATCCCCGGTCGTCCAGGGCAAGGCGACATGACGGTTGGTCACCAACAGAGAGGTGTCCTGCAAAAGAAACCCGGTCCCGGTGAACTGAAACTCTGCCGGCGCGCCTGCCGCATCTGGCTCAATCCACGGTTTCCCGAATGGAGTTTTTAGTTTCTCCCCGTCCGGGCCAAGCACATGCCGCAGCAATTTGCCGCTTTCGGTTTGACGCAATCCGTAGGCCCCTTGGATAAAGGCAATGGATCGCGTCGAGCCCGTTATTACCCGCCTGGATGCACCAGCACGCTCTTCCAATGTCCCAAGGCGCTGTTCGGTGGAAAGCATCTGGTTGTCAAACGCTTCTCTGAGCGCGACCAGATCATCCGCCGTCAATGCATCTTCTCGCGTCTGCGTAAGCATGACAGCAACCGCCTCGATCTTGAGAGATTCCTGTTTCAGGCTGTCCGCCAGCTTCCGATCGTTCTGAAAAAGCAAATAGCCAAAGGCTGTAATCAGTAGAAGTAGACCGATAACGGTAACCCGTGCGGGTCCCAATGTAATCCTGCTCGAATTACCGTTGGTGGCCGCCATCGGTTCATCGGTCAGCTAGAACAATGCTCTCAGTGTGCACCGCTGACGCTCAAAGCCTTGCATCACGCCCAAAGGATTGAGGTAACAAAACTTCTGGATCCAGCATCTATGCGGGTTCCCAAAGCTCTATCGGATTTCCTTCGGGATCATTGAGCCAGGCAAACTTGCCGTTCGGATATGGCGATTCTGGATCTAGACGCACTTCGACACCCCTGGATTTCAGCTGCGCAATCATTTTTTCGATGTCGCGAACGCGAAAATTCAACATGAACGCCTTCTCTTGGTTTCCAAAGTAGTCCGTCACTTTGTCGAATGGGGCAAATACAGTTTCGCCCGCTTCCTGCTTCCAACAGGGCGTTTCGTAGTCATTGGGCACGAGATCAATTCCAAGATGATCGCGGTACCACTCTGCCAATGCGGAAGGATCCTCAGCTCTGAAGAAAAACCCGCCAAATCCCAGTACTTTCTCCATCGTAGAAATCTGACCTGCTTTTACATTTGTTTACGTTAATTCAATTTGCGTCCTTTGATAAACGGCCCGAATGTTTTTACCGGCTGCTGTTCCCAACGAATCCTCACATGTTCGTGGAAGTCGCTCTATGTGTCTGGCCAACCGATCGACACGCATGCCGCGGCCTGGATGGGGTTAGCCGCCCTACACCGATGGTTCGCGATTTTGCGGCCGACGCACGTGCTAGACATTCGTCGCGAGTGCAAAACCTCGCGTCAGCTTACCCACGCTCTGCGTAACAGCGATTTCTAGGTTAGATCTGGGAGATGTCCGCTTCGGAAGTTCCAGCTAGGATTTCCCAAAAGACAGGGACAACAAATCATCCTTCAAAAGCTGCGTGTCGTCTCTTCCAAGCAGTCCATCAACGTCATCATGGGTTCTTCGCCAGACCGGAACGGCCTGAACCAGCAGGTCCCGGCCCGCGTCCGTCAAACCGATGCGCCTGCTGCGTTTGTCGCTGCTGTCCGGTTGCATTTTCAGAAGCCCCCGACGCTCCAAAGGTTTCAAATTTGCAGTCAGGGTTGTGCGATCCATGGCTAGGAACTTCGCCAATTCGCCAAGTCTCGGTGCCCCCGGGCGATTCAACGCCATCAAAAGCGAGTACTGACCATGGGTCAAACCCAGCGGTCTCAGAGCTTCATCAAATCTTCTGGCAATAGCCCGTGCGGCACGCTGAAGGTGCAAGCACAGACACCGATCCCGAACCTCATGTGTAACTTCAATTGGCAAGTCGGTTCTCATATGGCTTCATTACGTTGACATCAACGTATTTGTCAATATTGTGGTCGATAAATCAGCGATTCCTGAATTGATACGCCATGAGCAAGTTCACCAATTTGCCTAAGAAGAAGCTAAGCCGCTTGAATTGGTCGAGCTCGAAGCGTGCTCAAACGCCAGCATGGCATGATCGCTGCATCACGTATACAACCGGGACGCATTCTCTAAGACACATAGGTGCTGCCTAATGCAAAAGGTCCGCACCTGCCTTTGGTTTGAGAGTGGCGGCGCGGATGCCGCGAAGTTCTACGTGTCATTGCTGCCCGACAGCCGGGTGGAAACAGCTCTGGTGCCGGACGGGGGCGAGCCATTGATGGTTGATTTCACCCTTGCTGGTGCGCCCTATCAAATCCTGAATGGTGGTCCTCACTTTAAGCTGACCGAAGCGGCTTCGATCAGTGTGCTTGCAAAGGATCAGGATGAAATCGACCGTCTCTGGGCGGCACTGACCTCGGGTGGAGGTGAGGAAGCTCAGTGTGGTTGGCTCAAAGATCGTTGGGGCCTGTCCTGGCAAATCTATCCGCAAGTACTGCTTGATATGCAGGCTGCCAAAGACCAGGCCGCTGCAGAGCGAGCGCGCCAAGCGATGTACAAGATGAAGAAGATCGACATTTCCAAGTTGGAAGCCGCATTTGCAGGAACGTAAATCGAGGAGTTTGGTATGACTTACATTACCGTTGCAGCCTATGCCGTCCCCACGGCTAACAAGGATGTCTTCATTGCACATTCCAAAGAAGTGACGCCTTTGTTCAAAAAGCATGGCGCACTCGCCGCCGTGGATGCTTGGGGTGACGATGTTCCGGACGGCAAGGTCACGTCATTTCCAATGGCTGTGAAGTGCGAACCGGATGAAACCGTCGCCTATTCGCACGTCATCTGGCCCGACAAGGAGACCCACGATGCAAACATGGAAAAGGTCATGTCCGAGATGCAGGCGTCTATGGAGAACAATCCAATGCCCTTTGATGGCAAACGCATGATTTTTGCGAGTTTCCAATCACTAGTCGAGATCTAGCGGGCGGCAAGCAGCCTGTTCAGGCAACGTGGAGGGAAAGCAATGTCGTCCTCAGAAACAACAATTCTTATTGGCACAACAAAAGGCGCTTTTCTGCTTCGGCGCGATGGTTCGGAAGGTCCATGGATAGTTGATGGTCCGTACTGCGACGGCTGGCCCATCAATCATTTTACGAGCGATCCGGAAACGGGGACAATCTGGGCCGGCGGCGGCAGCGACTGGAATGGCGCAGGCGTCTGGCGCTCAGACGATGGCGGCCAAACGTGGAATCTCACGCGGCTCAGCAAGGGTGAGATGGACAATTGGGCCGCCAATGATCCAGATTTCGCCGAAATGATTGGTTGGACAGATGAACAGCTCCCGTTTGAAGACAAGTTTTCCCAAATTTGGTCTTTGCATTACACCGACGGGACCCTCTATGCCGGAACCAAGCCTGCAAAGCTGCTGAAAAGCTCAGACGGCGGAAAGACATGGGAAGATTTACGCAGCCTGAGCGAGCATGAGTCCGCTGAAAGCTGGAACCCGGGCGCAGCTGGGCTGACTTTGCACACAATTATTTCTGATCCCGACAATCCTCAGAAACTTTGGGTCGGAATATCCGCGGCTGGTGTATTTGCTTCCGAAGACGGTGGCCAAACCTGGGAACGGCGTAACAGGCTATCAAATACACAAGACTGCGGTCACCACGATCATCCTGCAGCGCCTCGTGATGGCGAGACAGGACACTGCGTACACAACATGATGCGCGCGAACGGGGCTGACGACTTACTTTATCAGCAGAACCACCATGGTGTCTGGCGTTCATCGGATGGTGGCCGCAGTTGGGACAACATAACGGATGGTCTGCCTTCGACGTTTGGCTTTCCGATCCGCGTGCATCCGCGCGACTCCAAAACGATATGGACCCTGCCACTCAACGGAGATTCAGTGGGTCGATACCCGCCAGACGCGGCAGCTGCAGTCTGGCGGTCTCGAGATGGCGGCGAGACGTGGCAAGCGATGCGAAAAGGGCTTCCTCAGACGGGTTGTTTCTTCACCGTCCTCCGTCAGGCGATGGCCAGCGATACGAACGATCCGCCCGGGATCTACTTTGGCACCAACAGTGGCTCAGTGTTTGCCAGCCAAAACGAAGGTGAAAGCTGGGACGAGATTTCCCGTCATTTGCCGACAATTCTGGGAGTCGAAGTTCTGGAGCGACAGTAAGCTGCCCATACTCACCATTGGCTGTCAGTTGATGATACTGTGACCCAGCCCATCGAACCTGCCATTCGCTGCACGCGCAAAATCCGACGATGTTCGAACTGATGCGACGCGGAGAGGCTGTGTGAAAACTCCGGCCCACGAACTCTCTCGTCGCGCTCGCTTTCGGCGCCTGTGTATATGCTCTCTCAGAAGCGCGAGAGAGCACATAAAGGGTATTTTCGGCATATTTCGCCAACCGGTCAGAGTTTTCACACAGCCTCAGGACTCACCGGCCGCTCGTGTACAAGTTAACCGACGACTGGTCTCATAAATTGGAGGTAGGTTTGCCGCAGCGCGACCGCCCATGGCGGCGATTCTCGTGCTATAATAGGGAAGGATGGGTACCGGAA
>NZ_JBQFOU010000039.1:0-12359 GCF_056533845.1 Ruegeria sp. F5
TCATTGGGTGGCTCCTTTCCTAGCAGTCAATCACAACTGCACTTTGGCACATTCGATGCCGGTGGAGCAGGAGCCACCCACCTCATCCGCTTTGGGCCGCTCCGGTTGATTGTTGCCTTGGACAATTTGGTACTGATGAATTGGTCCGTCGCTTAGCATGTACCCAAAGGAAGTATGAGCGTATCGGTCGGAGGTCATTGAATGGCAAAAATCAGAGTAAATCTTGTCGGTGCCGGTCGTGTGGGTCAAACCATACTCGGCCTTTTGCGACACTCATCCAAGTATTCGGTTCAAGACATAGTGAGTTCTCGATTTAGATCGGCGGAAAACGCCGCCAAGATTGCGGGAACGGGCAGAGCGGTGGACAAATACGCAGACCTGGCGCCGGCCGACCTGTGGATTTTGGCGGTGCCGGATTCTCAGATCTCAAATGCAGCAACCGAACTCGCAAAAGTTGTTGGTCAACACGATGCCAATGAACCGCCTCCCGTTGCGTTTCACTGCAGTGGTTTCTTTCCAGCAGACAGAATGGCGCCGCTTCAGAAGCTAGCCTGGCGACTGGCCAGCGTGCACCCGGTACTTACGTTCGCTGAGCCGGCAACCGCGATCCAGCAATTCGAGGGAACACTTTGTGGCATTGAGGGTGACGACTCTGCCGTGGATTTTATCAAAGGCTTTCTTGCGGAGATTGGTGGCATCCCATTTCAGATCAATTCGGATAGCAAAAGCCTTTATCATGCGGCCGCCGTGATTTCGAATAACTTCACCGTGGTTCTGCAGGCGATCGCGCGTGAGGCCTGGGCTACCGCAGGAGTGCCTGATGACATTGCAAAGCAACTGAACACCACGCTACTTCAAGTCACCTGTGAGAATGTTGCCGCCTATGGGCCACTTAGAGCGCTTACGGGACCTGCATCACGAGGCGACGCCTTCGTCGTCTCGCAACAGGGGAAAGATATAACCGCTTGGCACCCCGCTGCAGGTCTCATCTACAAAGAGCTGAGTTTGCTCGCTCAGAAATTGAAGGCGGACGGTAGGACACAGGATTGATTGAGTCCCGCTACCTAGCCTGACCCAAAACTTAAATGAGGTTGTGCGAATTCTGGGAGTCTCTTTTCTCGCGCTTGCCGCGAACGGCAGGTTCGAGAGACGCACTGCGACATCTTGATTTAGGCTCGTGATTCCGGAATGGACAGCCCTCAGCAGAACGCGAGGCGTTCTTCCGCAGAATACCGCGTTTGCTCGGGTGGCGGGTGTGAGCTCAAACATGCGAAATGCTGCGCGTTGAAGGAATGTCCGTTGTTGTGAAATAACGCCGACAGACTAACTCCCGATCATCTCTTCAACCGCGAGGTTGAATCGATTGAGCGCGCCCTCAAATCGGCCGAACAGATGCGTGGGATTTGGCCCGATATCTGCTGCTGAGATAAGGCGGAAGCGTGTTCAGCAACTGCGCGCATTCTCCAAATGGAAGTGGCACGTGGACGAGGTCTTCGTGAAGATGAATGGCAACCGCAGCGCTTCAATTGAATTGAGGCTCAGAGCGTGCGGAGATTCAGACAGTTTAACCTGCCGCGATACCTAGCCCTGTTCAATACTTGGTAATTTCCATCAATTTACGTTTTCCGATTTGAATGCGAGATAAGGCCCCAAATCTGGCTGTTCATGCGTGAAAACCATTGTCCATTTCATGTTGTGATGGGCCACGTAAATGTCTGCGTGGAATGAAGAGAAGTCGGGATATCGATTGGAGGTACACGAGTAGGCCCAGTCATCGCTCTCGTCGAAAACTACATAAGGTGCCGACCATTGCTTCTGATACCCGATCAAAGCATCTGAACCCGTGATGGCAGGTTGAAGTCCGTAACTAAAACCGTGCCATCGAAATCCGTTGTGAATCCAGGCGCCCGTGTTTTTCTTTACTCTCAATGCATATGTCGCAAGCCAGTCGGTTTTTACCTGCTCACTCTCAACTGGAGAAAGCTGATCAAAGTCGACTGAATGAGACATAAGGAAATGCTCAATCTGGGTTTTCTTCGGGATCATCCCGTCTAGCCTTGAAACAAGAAATTGTGGAGTGGGCAGACTAGCGGAGCTTTAGACTGTGTAAAACGAGTCTGACCATGATCAAGGCCCGCCCATCTGATGAGAGCAGTGAGTCCTGATCGACATTTATCGATGCACACGGGCCCGTTCGAGCAATCGACGCACCTCGCGGTCTTCAATGTCCAGTTCGTTCAAGTGGTCGACGAGGGAATGGAGATAGTCGAAGTTCGAACCGAGACCGCCTTCAGCTACTGCAATCATCTTCGCCGCCTCTTCCTGGTCGAGGTGCGGCACGTAGCGACGGTTGCTTCTATCCATAACGAATACCAGGGCTTCCACCGAACCTTGCGGAGTATCGATCTCCAGGAAACGCGGCTCATAAGCACCGGCAAACATTTCGCGATGCCACAGAAACTTTGTCTCCTGATCTACCAGGCCCGCTGTTATTCTGAAGACAACGCCGTCACATTGCCCGCCTTCATCCAAAGCGGCCATCAACCCTGGACGGTCGTGGCTGCCACGCCCGCCTTCCAACCGCATACAGAAGCTGCGGTGCCAGCCCTTAAGAAGGCCGCGTCGGTATTCTGTTACATACACGGCTGGGTCCCAGATGAGCGAGCCATAGGCAAAAACCCAAAGGTCGCTCTTCAAGCGATCGGCAAGGATCTCTTGTCGGTTGGCCTCGCGGTCTTCATGGTCCATACGCCACCCCGGCGGCCAACCCTGTTCCAGCGCTTGTTCGTCAAGTTCAGCGAAACGTTCATACCCAAACCGCATCTCGGACGTATCCGGTGACGTAATTCTTCCACGCAAAGCGGGCGCGTGTCGAAATACATGATCTGGAAACGGCATTGAGCGCTCCTGAACGAATATCGGCTTAGAAGCGACCATAATACTGTCCATACAGGGTAGGAAGAGCTGTAGAACTGGAAAACGCCACGGATGTCGATCCAGCATCTCCAGCACGAAGGCCCGATCGAAAGCTGCGCAAAGAACACTGGCAGGGTTCCTGCAGTGTCAGTTCTTGTGCACGGGCCCGGCCCGATGTTGTTAACGGAACAATTCACTTTTAACGACGGTGGCCAAAGGCTGATATCCAAACTAGGGTGTCCAATATCTCACTTGGAGGATCTCAAGTTGGCAAGCTCAATCATTGAAGAAGATCTGACAATTGAAGGCGATCTCAACTCAAGTGCGGGAGGCATCGAGGTCAAAGGCCGAGTAGTTGGGGATGTCAGTGCTGAGACAATCACTGTTCACGTCGGCGGGTCGGTAGACGGTGAATTGTCAGCCAAGAAGATCATTATTGAGGGTAAGCACAAAGGCAGCCTGAAATGCGACGATCTGAAGATTGCATCGAGCGCGCAAATTCAAGCTGATGTAGCGGCAAAGACGATGGCAACTGAAAGCGGAGCGAAGGTTGTGGGCAAAGTTAACATCTCTGGCGGGCGGTAGGGCATGCCTGACGGCAAGATTGGATGACCGCTGGGCAACCTGAATTGATTGGCTGGCTGGTTCATTTTCGATGATCTGACAGACCGAGCTCGTCCCACATCCAGCTGAAATCATAGTCTGCAACGGGAGAGCCGGTCTGATGCGCGCTGCGGTTTTCGATTGTCTTCAGCCAGTCGATGACTTTCTTCCTGCCCGCTGTGCTGCGAGCGGCCTGGCGCGGGGTCTTGCCATCCAGGGCCGGGATCGGCTGGTCAAGTGTGTCGCGGTAGTGATGGTCGAGATGTTCGTGGGCAATCTGATGGGCAAGGGCAGGGGGGATGTGTTCTTCTTCTGCCACTCCGTCACCCGGGCTGTCATCCGCCATCATCTGTGCAACGGTCTGGATTGATGTCAGCGGTGACTTCACCAGATCCCCCAGGAGGTCCCGAACCAGGGCTTCGCCGCGTTCTGCGCGCGCTGCAGAGTCTACAGAAAGCGTGAGTGTCTTGCCCTTCAGGTTCAGGGACCCAAGCACAGAGGCCCCTGACGTCGACTTGTCCAACACGAGGCCAGTGGCACGCTGTTTGCTGGACGGGGTGTCGACGTCAAGCCAGGTCCAATCCTTCTGACTAGAGATCACGAGCTCGGCAGACTGGGATAGTTTTTGCGAGACCTGGCTGTGCGTCACCTTTCTGGCGAGGGGGAAGCGCATGTCGTGAAAGAGCAGGTTGTCGCCATCGCTGTTGCTGATCTGCGGTGGTTCCGGATCCAGCAAGTTCGGCAGATGTGCGAAGAGCCAGGCATTGGTGAAGAGGGGTGCGGAACGGTGAAGCTGATCCTGTGTCAGTCTCAGTTCATCGTCGGGGTTCAATCTCAACACGGAGCGGAGCCCGTCTTCAAAAAACGCGACGGTTTCTGACTCGAAGGGAAGCAGCGCCCCTGAGATCACGTTATGATCCCCCTGCGCGACAACCCGAGCTGCGATGTGATCCCATCGCTGCAGCATTTGCGTCGCGCTGTGTTCCCGAACGGTGACCGGTTCTTCGTCCGAAAGCACGTCGCGCAAGACCATGGATTTGCCGGGGTCTATCTCGCTCACCTCATAAAGGCTGACCGGTGCGTCCCGCAATCCTTTGATATAGGCGCGGGTCTGCGCACTCTCCTTGGAACCGCTCCCGATCAGATAAGCATCTGCAGCGTTTTCAGCGGCCGGTCCGAATGTCCTTCCCAGCAAGTCTTCCAGGCCACCGCCCCACAGAACCATTGGCCAATCCTCGCCCAGCAAGTCGCCCAGATCCTCGAAATCGAGATCAAAGGCTTCGAGACTTGGCAGAAAATGCTCGTCCAACACATCCGCGAGCCGCTCGTTCCAAATCTCGTCACGGGTGATAAACCCGATGAGCCCACCAAGATCGTTCCCCGTTGTCATCTTCTGCTTCTCCCTGTTCGCCGGACAGAGGCGATCTAGCGCAGATTGCAACCGCCAGCCAGACCACAAACTGGGCTGATCAGCGTGACATGGATGGTCTCGTCGCGGCGAGTGCTATTTCGTTGGCTCGCGCCCAAAAAGCTCTGTGAAAAGTTCTTCGGAGCGGCGTAGGCCTTCATCGGTCAGCACAACCGACTTTGCCTTCCCAACCGGGTTCAGGATCAATCCCTTTTGGTGCAGGCGGTCAAGCGCGTCCCAGTCAAAACCCTTCCACGCACGACGCTCGTCATGCAACGTCAACCAGAGCAGCGCCAGGACGGCCTCATCTACCTTGTTCTCATCTATGTCCATACCCACAGCGGATGCGACAAGGGCCGGGCGCGTCAACCCTGATCCGGCGAACTGAGGGACTGCAAAGATCTTTTGCCAGCATATGGTGCAATCGGATCAATAAAGCCGGGCGAAACCCGTGCCGCCATACATCACGGATATGAATCGCTCCCAGAGAATAGATATCGCAATGTCATTGGACAGCTGGGCTGTGCCCAGCAATAGTGAAGTCATGGAGCTGACAGCGCCTACACCTGTCCACCTGATCCATGTGGATCCGGACGTCAACATGGCTCGGTTCTATGGAATAGAGTTGCAGCCGACGCTGTTTGGTGAAGTGTCGGTCCTTCGCACCTGGGGACGTATTGGCACAAACGGGCAAGCCATGATGGTGACGTACGAAGACGAAGTCCAGGCTGCTGCCGCGCTCCGTAAACTTGAAGGACAAAAAAGTCGCCGAGGCTATGTTTCGGTCGGAGCATAGGCCTTTGATCCCACGGTTGGATGATGCGATCTGCCCGATGGATGGTAGGCAGCGAGTCATGTGTGAAAGCACCACATCGGAGGCTCTTCCAGCATGGCAAGACAACGCGACAGAAGCCCAACTAGCGCGATAGTGTTCAGGGCTTGTTGCTATCGATCCAGCGGGACATCAGAGTGCGATCCCGAAAACACTCGTCCGGAACAGGATTGCGCTTGATCCGGGCGATGCGCTCCGCAAAAGCCACCTGCTTGGAGCTTGGCCGGGTATCACGAACGCGAGGTGCTGATCTCTGCATGTCGATCCACTGGCTCATTGCGCGCCGATCTTGCTGGATGTCCCATGGCAAGATGACGTTCTGTTGCTCGGCCAACTTGCGTGCATAGGCAAGTTGCTTGGCTGTTGCAGGCAGTGCTGTCTGTGTTTCTGAACTGGAAAATCCGGACATGGTTTCTTGCCCTTGGCAGCGTAGCTAGAGAATAGAACAAAAGGGGTTCAAAATCAAGTATATTGTGGGTATTTTGTGGATGTATACTAAATATGGTGTCTTAACCGATAAAGGGTAACACGCGTGTTTTTTGTTTCTGACAAGACCACTCAAACGGTAAACTGGGACCCGCGCGGGCTCACCCTAACCCTACACTCACTCGTTCTGGGTTCGTTTTTGACGTGCAGGCACCGGTCATCTGACATTCTGCATCATTAGCTAATCCCGAGCCAGCCGGCTCGTGACCGGGCTCTAGGTTTCAGCAGACATATCGGCGTCCACCCAGAACACCCCAGCATGATCTCCCTGAGCCAATAGCCCCTGGACCATCTCAAGCGAGCCGGGGCAGGGGCTTTGGGTCATGTGGATGTGTCGCAAGCTTTTGGAGCGGCCAGGGTCAGATATGTACTGGACACACTTATCCTGCGATCTCGGCGAATAGCCGAAAACCAGATGCATTTGTGCTGGGGAATTGCCGTTTGCGGATCATGTTGGCGACCTCGATGCCGTCCAGAGTGGCCGAGGCGGATCTGAACGATTTGAACCCGCACATGTGCCGGACGCGACGCTTTATGAACCGATGGTCCTGCTCAATAATGTTATTCAAATACTTGGACCTGACTGTTTGGATCTTGGCTGGGCAGCCAAACCGATTGAGGATTTTGTTTACTTCCCGAATGCCCGCCGCGTTGGCCCCACTTTTGTCAATGACGATCTTGTTTGGAATTCCATTGGAAGACAGTGCTTTGGCGAAGAACCTGGATGCTGCTGGTCGGTTTCTCCGCTCAGACAGCATGAAATCAAGGGTGTTCCCAGCTTTGTCGACAGCCCGATAGAGGTACATCCACTTGCCGCGAACACGAACATATGTCTCGTCCATGCGCCAGGAACTCAGCGTTGGGCGTTTCTTCGATTGTGCTCTCGCTGCGATCATCGGTGAGTACTTCACAATCCATCTGTTGAGAGTGGCGTGGTCCACATCCACGCCGCGTTCGCCCATGATCTCTTCCAAGTCACGATAGGAAACCGTGTACCGCAGGTAGAAGTATACAGCGTACAAAATCGCATCCTTGGGAAAATGGCAGCCTTTCAATGAGATCATGTTGAAACCTGTTCGAAAACTATTCGATGGGAACAATCGTCAGATCACGCATGTTCGTCAATTGGGCTTCATAGCTTGCGACACATCCCTTTACTGTCAATGGTGGCATAACATCAGCGACACTGGGTTTGACAAGACCATTCGTGAGGGCCTTTGGACCGTGAACGCCTCAGTGCTGAGCACAAGCAACACTCGACCTACCGATAGACTATTGTGGTTGCTTCATCCAGTTGCTCATCCATACACTCGCGAACCTGCCTCTTACCCGAGCTCGACCGGTGTGAAAATTGCTCTGCAATGGTTTTGAGGTCGTGCGATAATGCTCTATCCATCGCGACAAGGCGCACTGTCTGTCCGGTGGAAAGCCGCTTTTCGATCGGGTGAAGAGTTCGATAACCAAGACATTCATAGAGTGGTTTACCCGGTAGCGTGGCGGTCAGTGTAAGATGACGGATGCCATTTGTGATAGCATCAGATTCAATCAGCTTCATTATGCGGGTGCCAAGTCCTTTACGGGCCGCAGTCGGGTCGACATACACAGCCCGGACAAGTGCGTGGCCGGGCGGCAGAGTGACGGTAGTTCCGCCGGAAAAGAGACCGTATTCAACCGCTCGATCGGACCAGCCGCCGCCAGCGAGGATCCGGTCCTCGGGTTCGGTCAGAACATGGTAGTGTCCGTCTTCAATTAGATCACGGGTCAGAATCGGCACTTCTTTCAGAGCGACACGCATCGCATCTAGATCGTAGTGATCACCACTGAGACCAATCGTGGCCCGGTACTGGAGCGCCATCAGAGCATCGAAATCGTCGGGCACGGCGAGGCGGTGGACAAGAACTTTGGTCATCGGATGTCTCCTTCATTGCAGAACGTGCCGAAAAAATGTGTGATCACGCAAACGAATTTACTTTCTGACCGAAATTAGAGAATCTAATGGGCATGGATATCGATGCGCTGAAAGCCTTTCTGGCAGTGACAGAGACGGGGAGTTTTACTGCGGCTGGCCGACAGATCGGTCGCACACAAAGCGCTGTGAGCCAGCAGATCAAGAAAATGGAGGGGGAAATTGGACGACCGGTCTTTGAACGGGGCAGTGGTGCAGTTCGGCTGACTCAAGAGGGGCGACGGCTTCTTGGTCCGGCGCGTGAGGTGTTGAATGCCCATGACCGGGCGCTTGAGGTCTTCGCAATACCCTCGGGCGGTGGCCGGGTGGCGCTGGGGATGGCTGAAGTCTTTTTGACGCCGATCCTTGATCAGTTACTACCAGAAATCCGGAAAGTAACACCGGAAGTAGAGCTGTCTCTTTGGGCGGAGTCCACGCCGCAGTTAATCAATGGTCTTCGAGACAGCGGGCTTGATCTGGCTCTTCTTGCCGGGAACGCGCCTGGGATGCCGAAAACCGTACCCTTGTTTGTGCGAGATGCAGTCTGGATTGGACCTGAGGTTGTCGACCTGCATGAGGTCGACCCATTGCCCATTATCGCCTGGGGCGAAGGCAGTGACTACACCCGGACGATAAAAGGGGCGCTGGAGCAGGCGGGACGCCGGTATCGCGTTGCCATGAGCACAAAGAGCTTTGGCGGGATGATGGCGGCAGCGCGGGCAGGGATTGGCATCGCAGCAGGTTTGGCCGAGAATGCCGAAACGGGTCTGAGGGTACTTGGCAAGAAAGACGGGATGCCACCGCTTCCCGGCCTGAATGTATCGCTAGCGCGCCGACCCGAAGCACGATCGAGAGCTGTCCGGGAAGTTGAGCGTTTGATTGTCGATCTTTTTGCGGATGGAACGGGCTGACACGTTTCACCGCGTGGACCATCGCGGGTTCACTTTCGTCGGTCTGACAATCCGAGCTCGTCCCACATCCAGCCGAAATCATAGTCTGCAACAGGAGAGCCGATCCACATTACATTGGACGGTATACGCACGATACATTCATGCGCGACAGTGGTCAGAACTTTTCAACAGATCCCTTCCGACACTTCGGGGGGATTGGATGGAGTGAGTGCACTGATCTTCAGGGTAAATCGAGGCGATGCAGCGCACCGGTCATCTTCTGCCGCATCTCAAGGCGCCTAAACGGGAAGGCGGTGAGGAACATCTCGGCGGTGGCGCCTGGGCGTTCCCTCAAAGCGTGTTCACGCCAACGGAGCGCATTTGCCGTGTCGCCTTTGAGTTCATGTGCAACCGCGGCAATCAGCGCAATATAGAAATGTGCGCCCGGCGACTGCATCGCACGCACGGCAAGGTGGCAGGCCTCATCAAATTCATCGCGGGTGATGTGGCACATCGCGCGGACGCCCAACATGCCATAGTAGAGCGGATCAAGGGGGCTAAGTGACATCGCTGTGAGTGCCGAGGACTGGGCCTCCTCTGCCGCTCCGTCCAGGGTGAGGATCAAGCCTTTGTTGTAGTGGCACTGAGCGAAATTCGGGTTGATCCGCAAGGCACGGTCGAGCCAGTTCCGACTGCCCTCGATGTCGCCTTGTAGCCAGCGAGCCCTTCCCATGTTGAAGTTAGAGAAAGGGTCGGTGGCGTCAATCTCCAGCGCTTGTGACGCCGAAGTGAGTGCATTGTCGATCAGAGATTTGCGGTCCTGTCCAAACTGCATGAAGGCATTCTGCCAATGCGTGAAGGAGAGCCCAGCATGGGCGCGCGCGAAATCGGGATCGAGCGCCAATGCAGAGTTGAAGTGCTGGGCGGCGATAAGGTTGTCGCCTTTGTTGAACTTGAAGATATGGGACAGGCCGAGATGAAAATGCGACCAAGCGTCAAATTCGGCCGCGTTCAGGTGCCGCGAGTGCACAGCCTCGTGTTCGGGGATCGAGAGTTCCAAGGCTGTCACGACCGAAGCGATGATATTTCGTCGGGCCTCATGGATTTCCGACAAGGATGCCCCGAACCGATCCGACCAGACCAGCGCTCCAGTTTCGGTAGAAAGGATTTCCACAGAAATGGTCATCATTTCCCCGACCATCTCGATTGCGCCAGTCACAATGTATCGCACAGCAAGATGCTGTCCTACGGCAGACGGGTCGATCTCTCGCGGGTCGAAGCGGAAGGAAGAGCCCCTAGCGATGACGTGAAGCCAACGTATGCGAGAGAGGTTGGAAATAAGTTCGGCCGGAAATGCATCCGATAGAGAGGCGTGCGCGGGGGCTTCGCCAAACTGAAGAAATCTAATGACTGCTACACTCGGTCGACCGCGGCCTGGGGTCAAATCGGCTTCAGTTGTTTTTGGTTCGGGTGCGCTAGATAACGGAACGGCTGGCCGGGCAGGGGCTTCAAGCTCCGCCACGAACCGAAAACCCCGGCCATGCACCGTGCGGATGATGGCTTGTTCAGCGCCAGTATCTCCTACTGCCTTCCGTGCTTGCTTGACTGCTGTGGAGATCGTGGCATCACTGACGATCCGCCCATCCCAGACCGCTGTGATCAAGTCGTCACGTGTGACCACACGTTCGGCATTCTCGATCAGTTGGACAAGCACCTCCAACGGATACCGCTCGACATGCACCGGACCGTCAGGGCCAACCAGTTCAGCCCGCATCTTGTCCAGCGTAAACCCTTTAAACTTCCAAATCATGGGCAGAGTATAGGAGACGCACGTCGGTTTCCATAGCCTCTCCGAGAACTCTGCATGATTTCCTCAACTGCCCTTCAAGCGCTGAGGGTCCAGGCGTGGCATTCTTGGCTCATCGATCCGGTGGCGGACACCAAAAGAGCAGCAACCCAGAATCGAAAGGAAACCAGATGAACGTACAATCCGTATTATCCCCCGACTTTGCCGCCATAAAAGCAAAGCAGAACGCCGCTTGGGCTTCTGGCGACTACGCTGTCGTCGGCACCACGCTGCAAATCGTTGGTGAAAACCTTGCCGAGGCCCTGGACCTGGTACCGGGTGCAAAGGTACTCGATGTCGCCGCTGGGAACGGCAACGCAACGCTTGCTTTCGCGCGGCGCTGGCACGCAGTTACATCTACGGATTATGTGAAAGCGCTTCTGGATAAGGGTCGCGCACGGGCCCAGGCCGAGGATCTGCGTGTCGATTTTCAGATCGCAGACGCCGAGGCTTTACCATTTGGCGACGACAGCTTTGACGCCGTGGTTTCGACCTTTGGCGTAATGTTTGCGCCCGATCAGGAACGCGCCGCCGCCGAGCTTGGCCGTGTCTGTAAACCAGGTGGCAAGATAGGCATGGCCAACTGGACACCCGACAGCTTTATCGGACAACTCTTCAAGACTCTTGGTCGTCATTTGACGCCGCCCGACGGCGTACAGTCCCCGTCACGATGGGGCGATGACGAGTGGCTTCAATCTCAGTTCGGCAAAGTGGGTGACGTTCAAGTCTCGAAAGCGAATTTTCAGTTCCGCTACTGCGATCCGACGCACTTTCTACATGTGTTCCGCACTCTTTATGGACCCATGCACAAGGCCTTCCTGGCCCTCGATGAGGTAGGGCAGGCAGCGCTTGAAGCTGACATCCTGGCATTGATTGACCAGAGCAACACCGCGACTGACGGCTCTATGTCGGTCCCCGCAGCTTATGCTGAGGTTGTGGTAAAAATTGGAGCGTGACTCCTAAGGTGATTCATCTTGCGGGCATTGCTATCCATTGCTCGCAAGACTGCCGACCGGAATAGTCGTGAGTTTTGGCTCCGAGATTGGGGCCAATACATCTTAGTCGCGACCTCCCCCCGCTATCTAAACCGCCACCAAAGTCACCGCCTCCGCTGCCATCCGGACCTTCTAAACCATCATAATCCGCACAAAAATCTGCGTCAGATATCATTGCAGCAACGTCCATTTCAATTGTGGCTTCGGCATAAACTGCAGCGCAGCGTCTGTGCCGGCACAGAAGTTCAGGTTTGGGCCGTCTGCGATACGGGGTCTCGGTTTCGCCTTACAGTCAGCACCAGAGTTCGAATTCTCGGGGCCGATCTTGTGTGTTGGCTCGTCGTTTTACTCTGGGTTACGGTCGAGCGAACGTTATGTGCTTGAGGATGGGTAGTGTAACAAGTGCAATTTGAAAGTCTGTTGGACTCGTTCATCGTG
>NZ_JBQFOU010000040.1:0-10924 GCF_056533845.1 Ruegeria sp. F5
TGGCGGACCTTTTCAGGGCTCGGCGTAGACTGTATCCCATTCACAACCAGCTTCGCTTTGTCTGATGCCACCGAACTGTTTGCGTCTAGTTGGACGCTATTGGCCGTCGCCATTCCCATGCTTTCATCTCCTGTCCCTATGCTTGCGAGGGCACTAGCAGATCCTGGCTTCCAGCGCTTTGATCGGTGTCAACGAACCGTTACAAACCACGTCTTGGGTGCATTAGAATCGTCGGGAGGGTATCGCGAACCGCAGCGCTTCAACCGAATTGAGGCTCAGAGCGTGCGGAGATTTGGACAGCTTAACCTGACGCGATACCAAACTCTGTTCAATGCTTGGTAAATTCCGTCAATTCACGTTTTCCGATTTGAATGCGAGATAGGGTCCCAAATCTGGCTGTTCATGCGTAAACACCATTGTCCATTTCATGTTGTGATGCGCCACGCAAATGTCTGCGTGGAATGAAGTAAAGTCGGGATATCGATTGGAGGTACACGAGTAGGCCCAGTCATCGCTCTCGTCGAAAACTAGATAAGGGGCCGGCCATTGCTCCAGATATCGCTATTTCGATTGCAGCAGGATAATCTCCTAAAAACAGTCGTTGGTCTTCTGTGCCGCTGATCCAAGCCACCTTCAAGTTTGGGTCGAAGAGCAATGGTTTCACCTCTACTTGCCTAGTTCTAAGCCAGACAGGTTCAAATTCTCTGTTGTCCTCCAAAGTATCTAGGCTTGTATTGTGTGTACTCGAAGTCCATATACACAAGGCTTACGTTTTTCTTTTTCGACCTGCTGTCTCCCCAATTCGGCGTTCAGTCTTTCGATTCAGACCGACCACGCCGAGTCGCCGCAATGATGCGGGCGGCAAGTATTAGGAGACCTCCACCATGGCAAATGGCACAGTAAAATGGTTCAACTCGACCAAAGGTTTTGGCTTTATCGAGCCTGAAGATGGCAAGCGCGACGTATTCGTGCATATCTCGGCACTTGAACGTTCCGGCATCAGCGAATTGAAGGACGGCCAGAAGGTTACCTTCGACGTTGAAGCGGGCCGTGACGGACGCGACAGCGCCGCCAATCTGGCACTCGCCTGACCTTTTTAGGGCACCCTTATTGGGTGCCCGTTTGAACAATGGGCGACTAAAAGCCGGTGGAGAACTAGTAACTTGCAACCTAAAGACTGGACGCGGGTGCTCGCGCAATACCGTGTGGCCGATGCTAAGCGAAGTGTTATTGAACTTGCGATCACTGTTGCCCCCTTATTCGTGCTATGGGCCCTAGCGTGGTTTGCGTTATCTTTTAGTGTCTGGATCGCAGTACTACTGGCCGTCCTGAATGCCGCATTTCTGGTCCGTATCTTCATCATTATGCATGATTGTGGTCATGGATCTTTCTTTAGAAACCGCAACGCATGCAATTGGACCGGCCGGGTTCTAGGTGTTCTTACCGTGACACCCTATGACGTTTGGCGGCAAAGCCATGCGATTCACCATGCCTCAACCGGTAACCTTGATCGGCGTGGTATGGGTGACATCCCTACATTGACCATTGAGGAATACCTGAAGCGGAATTGGTTCGGGCGTGCCGCGTATCGTCTGACCCGGAACCCCGTCTTCCTGTTCGGTGTTGCGCCGATCTATACGTTCTTTATTCAAAACCGTTTGCCTCTTGGTTTCATGCGTTCGGGCTGGCTGTACTGGGCAAGTGCGATGGGAACAAACGCCGCAATTGCAGGGACATTGGCCCTGGTTTTTTGGGCCGGAGGCATTGAGGTTTTGGCGTATGTTTTCCTACCAACCATGATTGTCGCATCATCGATTGGTATTTGGCTTTTCTATATTCAACACCAGTTTGAACACACGACCTGGGACCGGGAAGAGGGGTGGAACCTTCAGAACGCCGCATTCTATGGAAGTTCTCACTATGCCCTACCAGGCATCCTGCGTTGGTTCTCTGCCAATATCGGCGTACACCATGTTCACCACCTTGCCAGCCGCATACCGTTTTACCGGCTAAACGAAGTTTTGCGTGACCATTCTGCGTTAGAAAATTGCCAGCGTATTACTCTATATGAGAGCTTTCATTGTGCACGATTGCATCTTTGGGATGAAAAAAGTCAACGCCTGCTCACATTTTCCGAGGCTTTGTCGAACGCCAATTCCAATAGGCATTTAGTGTAGTCTGGCGCGTACCAGATAGGCTTCGACCGTATCACCGCCCAAGGCGCGAATGGCCTCTAGTCGGTGAAGGCCTTCAATTAGTACAAACCTCTTATTGTCCGAACGTATCTGGATCGGGGTCTTCTGGCCGTTCTTCAGGATATCATCGGCCAGCGTCAGGACTTTTTGCTGATCAAGTGTTTTCGCCCGTTTCACAGGTACATAGATCAGGTCGAGCGGATATGGTCTTTTCTCCAACATAAGCTACGTCAGCAACCTTTCGTGCATTTGTTCCGGTTCAGATTTCGCCTTAAAAGCGCGGGCTAAAACGTACGTCATAGAACCAAACGAACAGCGTCTCGCAGTTCCTGATGCATAATCCAAGTCGCGGGCTCATCGTCACTTTCAATGTGAGAAAATGCGAGGACCTGCGCGGCGCCATCATTCTGTGCCGATCCGGCTTCGGGAAGTTCGAGCTCCAGATATTCTGCGATCAATAGTCCTATTTTCTTAAAAACCTTGATGGACGCCTCTCGCGATTTGTAACCGGCTGCCTGAGACAAGCGACCAATGGTCAGACCGTCCTTGCCCGCGATTGTAAGTGCTTTGAGCATTGTGACCTGCGCAGGGGTGAGCCTGATCTGGCGCAATGCCTCGGTATATTCTCTTTCACTGGGAACGAAGGTGCCGGAGTTTCCCTCCAAACGGCGTTGACCGCTACGCTTCCTGTCTCTTTCTTCCAGAATTTCTTTTAAGGCTTCAATGGCCAATGCTGGTGTTTCTCCAACTGCATCGGCAATCATTGCCTGCGTTTTAGCCGGCGGCTTGGGAAATGCCCGTGCAACACTATTGCCGCTCAGAACGCCAGCCTTAATCAAGTACTTTCCAAATTCTTCCTCAATCACTCCAGATACGTCAGCGTTCCGCGTCGTACGAACACTGCGGTCCTGAAATGCTCTTTGTCCCAGACCACGAGCTGACATCTTTGAGTCCGGGAGGGTTACCTGAGGGGTATTTTTACGCATCAGAGAAACACCACTACAATTATCGCCGCAACACACACTGCTGACGCAATAGATATCTTAATCCTGTAGGACCGGCGACGCGCCTTTTCGGCTTTGAGGCTCTTTCCCAGGTTTTCGTCAATCGAGTTATGGTTCACGGCTTAGTCCTTCCGGATTTGTCAGGCGGCTTTGGTTTCCACCAACTTATTGTCGCGGCACACTTTCGGTGCACGTATCGTTCTGTCGTGTAAACGGCCGATTACATTCCCAACCATCACCTCTTCGATTTAAGTGAGCATTTGCAGGGACAAGGATCGCGACGCACCTGTCCCGGTTTGCGCGAAAACCACGTTCGCACTTCCATCCAGAATAAGTTTCAGGTGCAAGATATGCATGCTGTGGAATTGCTATAGGTTTACAGCCGCTCTCCGCTGCCCAGTAACCTCTGAGGCATACCCATCCATCCGAGCTTCTTTTGTCGCTCAGACGGCCGTTTTCTGGGACCTCTATTGCAACACAATCCTGGTTCTCCTTACGAAATCCCCAGTTGCAGTGTATTTCCTGCACGCCAAACCGGGTTTCGACGTACCCATTTTGAGGCGGAATCACTTCTTCACATTCTTCTCCAACACGCTGGAACAGCCGATTGCACTCCCACTGATCTCCTGTTGATGTAAGATAGGCATTTTCAGGAACTCTTATTTCCTCACAGAGTTCTCCGACATTCTGAAAACCGTGATTGCATTCCCAGCCGCTGCCATAGGCGCTACCCGTCAAAAATGCGTTTTCTGGTAAGTCTGTTCTTTGGCAGGATCCGTTCTTGTTTTCGAAACCTTCGTCACAAACAGACCCATCGGCATTGCCCGCGACCTGAGCAGGAAGCTGCGTTCCTGAGAGAAACACCAAAAGTGTCGGGATCAAACAAAGAATGCAGCGAGCAAACACGATGAATGAATGGTCGAAACGGAGCCTGAGACCTGATCTATCGGGCATCAAGCACGCAATTTAAGAGCCATGTGTTGTTCATACGGCGCCTTCTTTCCTAGGTCACGCGGTGACAGGGGCATGTCAGGTGACAGTTGCAAATGCTTGCGAGCAACGAGCTCATAGCGAAGACCCCAGCGGAACCCGTTCCTATGCTGAGGCACATGCTACAATTAGTCTGAAGGCCATTGGATTATCGTAACCGGCAGCATCGCGGCGGCGAGTAATTTTTTACCAATGCACTCTTGTCGTTCCTAGTCTGTGAAGAGTCAAGGACGCACGCTCGTCAAGAAGCGTGTGCTGCGGAATGGTCAATTTTTGAGACCGGCGAGTTATTAGGTGGTTAAGAGAATAACTGAGAGGCAAAATTCACTTTGGGGCAATTTAGGTTGACAATTCATCTGTGAAATCGCCGGATTTCTTGGGCAACAATCTTGGAGGTGGTGAACGCTCGCCGCTCCAGCCTATTGCCGACACCGAACTAGGAGATTCGCAATTTCTATCGACAGTTTTGCGGACACTGAGATTGTAAGACACCTGGCCGACGCTGCACGTCGTTGCCGCATGGTTTTCTTCACTGGATTACCAGCATCAGGAAAGTCATTCCTGTTGCGTCAGCAGATATCCATTTCGGTCTCCTTGGGACGTCGCGTGCATATTATGCGTTGGGATACAGGTCTCGCGGCGTTTCAGACCGAAGATCTACTCGCTAGGTATCCAGATGTTTCGGATGGAACTCATCCGTTGATCCGAAAGGCTGCCGGGCTGTGGGGTCGGAGAGCACTGGCGCGATGGCTGGCGGAGAATACCGACCCCACAGACTTGATTGTCGGAGAAGTCCCTATCATCGGAAACAGGTTTTCCGAGTTCATCCAGGCGCAGCCGAATCAGGTTGAACCAGCCTTAGCATCCGAGGAAACCACATTCATCTATCCTGTTCCTACAAAGAGCTTGCGTGCCAATCTCGAAGCTATTCGAAGATCTACGTTTGCGAACCCAAAACATCCTGATGAGGCCTGGGACGCGCCACCATCCACAATGGAACTGGCTTGGCGTTTGACGTGTGCCAAGGCCTCAGAATTGGGCTTGATCTCTGAAGCGGATATTCATTCTCCGTACGAGGAGATGATTTATGTGCGGTTTTTTGAGCACCTGCTGCAACACCGAAACGCCATCAGAATTGTGGTCGATACGATTTATTCAAATGCCGGATCAGCCCATGATCTGGATGCGAACGTCTTAGAACTCAGTGCTAGCTCAGACGAAGTAAAGTAGGCAATCGCAGAGGTAGAGACTACTTTTACAGTCGAAGCAGCCGCCCGAGAAGTTGAAAACTGGTATCGGGTGTAGCCTCGGACAAAGGTCTGTTCGGTTGGCATTTCGGAATTTGCAAAGCTTGGTTGCGAAGGTCCGCTTTGGGGCTGCGAGCGGTCAGCAGCAATCATTGAGCCTAGGGCAGCTTTGTCCTGCGACCCAGTCATTGCCGAGGTGGAAATGCTGCGCTCTGCACGAATGGCGCAATACGAAAGCGGCGCTGCGGCGGTGAGGGGCACGATGAATGACTGGTAGCGGCCGAGCCTCGCCTCCAAGTCTTAGCGTCAGTTCCGGAAAATGCGAAATACGCCCGCACCGGCATCCCAGAGGTCCAAAAGCCGGGCGTAGAAATGCTCACGCGCGACGAAGGGGCTCTGTCCTAGCCCGGTAAGTTCCATCTCGAGTGTATCGATCAGACGAAGAAGGCGGCGGCGGTGAATGCCAAGGCGACTCTGAACAGGGTCGGCAAACACACCTGCGAACGCGGCGAAAACCGATCCGATCATGACAAGCCCCGCCATGGTGACGGCGGTAAGCCAGGGCGATGCGCCCGTCGGGAAAAACCCGTACCAAATCCCGCCAATTGTCTGACCCAGCGGAAACTCCGTGATGGCATTGGTGCTTGCCATAGCATCAGCAACGCCCGGCGCCATCGAGATCATGCCCGGTGTTAGCGCCTGAAAGACCAGTGCACCAACAATAAGTGCACAGAGCACTGTAGTCATCTCGGCAACGGCAGACCGAGTTGCTGCATACTCGGAAATCGCGCCCGCCATTCGATGGCCGAGCGCCTCCGCATCGGCCGCGCTTTCACGTTTTCGGATCATTTCGCGAAACTTCGGTGCAGCAAGGATGGCGCGCGAAAGCGCGTCCGGACTACGAGCCGCAGCCCCTTGCGCCAACGACAGTTTCAGAAGATCGGTCACGACGCAGGCTTCGACCCTGCGCGCCACAGTGGTGCGCAACAGGATGCGCCGTGAGGCCAGCCAGTCCGCGCCGCCACCCCACCGGGCACGGCGGCAAAGATATGCCGCGATCCGCGTCAGCACCAGGATTGGCGACAGCACCACATTCATCGGGGCGCGCAAAATGTCCCATCCGAGTGCCGACCGGTGAAGGAGAAGTGTTCCGGGCCAGGTGAAATGCCTTGCCACAAACACATCCACCTCAGCCCGCCGGTCCATAAAGTATTCACGGACTTTCGGACGGACAACCTTATCGACTGCCACGGTGGGGTTCGATAGCGACCTCATGGTGGTGACCCGCGATCCCTGTCTTGTTGTGCAAGAAACGTCTTATACTGTTTCACGGAGTGGCATGCCAACCGGTTAACTACTCACTTCATATCCTATCAAGTGAGCATTGCTGCATGAACGTTGACGAGGCTTCTTGTTCACCAGTCCGTTTGTGCTTTTACTTCGAACAGCACTTTTCAGGCATTGCTGTCGCTCAGCAACTCAAAATGCCGCTCTGTGCACGAATGGCGGCATTTGGGAAGTCGACTATTAAAATCTGAAAATACGTCGAATGTCGGTAACGGGCCGTTGAGCGAAGCATCCCATAGGCAGGCTGCACTATTTGAGGACGAGAATGACTTGCCAATAATCCTTTGGCCCGCAAGAACTAGGATACTCAGTTTTCGACCCGTGTAGCGATGGCCGATGAAATTCGACCGGCGCAGCACGCCCAAACGGTGGACACATTGAACAGATTTGGGCATCTTAGTACGCCGCCTGCAGGGCCTTTTCGATTCATAGCGTTGGACGTCGAAACAGCGGGCAGATCTATCAGTAGCATATGCCAGATCGGGCTTTGTTTTGTTAGCGACGCAGGTTCTTTGCAAACCTATTCTGTCCTGATTGATCCCGAGGGACCATTTGAGGCTTTCAATACTGAGCTTCACGGGATTTCCGCTGAAACCGTGACTGGGGCTGAAACTTTCCCAATGGTCTACGCGTCCTTGTTTGAAGTTCTGAACACCCACCACCTTGTGCAACACAGTACGTTCGATGAAATGGCGATGACGGCTGCTTGTGCCCGGTATGGCCTGCCAATGATCTCGTCGCATTGGACGAATAGCGTGTCGATTGCCCGTCGAGCATGGCCATCGTTGAAGGGCGCCGGTGGGCACGGGTTGGCAAATCTTAAGAAGCATCTCGGCCTTGAGTTTCATCACCATGATGCTGGTGAAGACGCCCGTGCTTCAGCTTCTGTGATCTTGAAAGCAGAGGAGACTTTAGGGACGCCGTTGTCTTATCTCAGGACAAACCGCCAATTGAAATTCCAATTCGGAAATCCATCCGAGAGATAAACGGTCAAGGTCTAAAAGATGCTACTGAACGACGAACTGATCGTCTGATGTTACGCAGTTTGCGAACTTCGGCTCTGCTGAAGCAGTCATCACAAATTCTGCTTTGCTCGAATTTTGGGGATGAGCTGTATATGTGGTTAGTTAGTAGCGGGGCAGGGGGCTTTGAGTATGTGACGGGTGGGACCATTGGCTAAATCTTGAAAAACAGGTTATGGGAATTTGCTACTGTTGCTCCGGCGTCCGGGGGGCGATGTCGTCAGATATCGTACACATGGTAAGCGGCAATTCGCGGTTACCTGTGCAATGCAAGCCACTCAGCAAAGCACTCTTAGGTCGAGGCGTGGAGTTGTTCGTCCAGATCAGAAAACGATGTTGCCCAGAATTCTGCCAGAAACGCTGATACCTCCTGCTCTGAGGTTTCCGATCTATTGCCCTCGGCATCCGTCGCCTGACCCAGTGTGTATCGCAGATCGGTGCCAGTGTTCGTTTGCGTCAGTTGATATGTCTCGGGCAAGCTCACCCCAGTGCGCGCCGGATCCTGGATGCAGGTCGAGAAATAGTCGAACGGTTCCCAATCAGTGATGCGATAGAAAAAGTCCGCCAATTCGTGAGAGCAATGATAACCCGACCCGTTGCCGAGACGCCCTTGTGGTCTGTCGACGGTGATTTTCTGTACTCGGTTCATCCATTTCAGCTTTAGTTCCGGCGCCACCAACGCCTCCCAGACGACTGCAATCGGCGCATCGAAATGATGGCGGAACGTCCAAACTCCGTCTTCCTCGGTCAGGAAATGACGCTCACGATTGGCACGTAAATGTTCCCACGATTTTGCCAAATCGTAGACCATCATTGAAACCTCGCCAAAATGTTCGATTTCCTGCGAAAACGGTTCCACTATGCTCTTGATATCCATGGCGTTTGCAGCGGTTTCGCTGAACAGCGCGTAACTACGCACACCGGTGGCTTCAACAACGTTCGTCTTGGCCATTCGGTGGACCAGGATAACGTCGGCGCCGGAAAAGTCCTTTACCGAGCCAAGCTGCATTTCTTCGAACTGGCCATGATGGGCGATAACCTTCAAATCCAATCCTCCTACATTGGCACACGCGTTGCAGGTACAGGTTGTGTTGGCAATTATGTCCTGCCGACGAAGAGCAAATGCGTTGTAGAGGTTTTCGCAGATGGTCAGGAAGGTCTCGCCAGAGGGGAAATCTTGCCGTGTCGAATATGCCAGAACCGCATCGCCTTCGGTTTTCCAAAAATGAAGCGGATCACCCACTTGTTCGATCAGCACTCCCAGCAAAGATTGCAAAATCGGATTGGCATGATCCATTTCTGACGATGTCAGAAATTGGGTGTATCCGGATATATCGGCGATCAACAGATATCCAGTTTGAGTTGACATGGCGTACTCCCCAAAAGAGTGTTTGGCGGGATTACTTTTTCTGTAGCACTGGCGATTAACCCTCAAGGTCAATTGACGCCAGATCTGCGGAATGCTTGCGTTTCACACAGGGCTCAAAACCACTTCGGGCTGAAACTCGCCATAGACGGTCGTCATCAACAGTAGGCTGGGAGCTCAGAGGCTTAGTAGCAAGCGAAAGGCCGAAGTGGTCACCAATTCACGTATCACCGCCGCTAAAAGGCGGCGCCACTAAAGCGATGGCCCTACGCCCATCCGAGTTGTTTTAGAGAGTGCCCGTCGTTCCAGATCTTGGTCATTCGGGCGATCTTACCGCCTTCAAATTCCATAACGTAGGCATAGTTGGTTGCAATTTCCTTGCCTGTGGCAGGAACCGGCCCACCCTCACCGGTTTGTTTGCCGCTGAATACTGCTGTGGCCGTTACAATGTTTCGTTCGTGATCAGTCGAGAAAGAAGTGATATCGTAATTGCCATCGGGGATCGGGGTTAAAATTCCTGCCGTCCAGCCAGAATAACCCTCGATTGTCGATATTTCAGCCAATGCATCTGCCTGACATGCAAATGCGGCACCATCCTGACAGTATGCCTTGCAGACGTTCCAGCCTTTGCCTGTTTCGCACGCATCAAAGAAGGCCATGGCCGTTTCGGAAATACTCATCGTGTTTCTCCCATCCCTGTTTCCTTACGTCCGGCGCTTCGTCGCCGTCAGTTCTGTTTGGATGAGATAATTTTAGAACATTTATTTTAAAAAAACAATTTTAAAATAAATGAGTGATCGACCTCACTCGCGAATTTCGCTCATGATCATGTCGTAGAAATTTGGTATCACGTGCTTTTTTTCGTCGTGCCGCCCATACAAGACGGTTCCGTGAACGCAAAAAACAACAAAGCTTGCAAGCTGCGCCGTGTCCTTGTCCGGCCCGATGTCTCCCTCTGCCTGGGCATTGCGAAGAGCGGCTTCAACCAGTGATTCCACCTCTGCACAGAACGCGCCCACCTGTTCAGCGGCCTCAGGACTTATCACATGTTTCTGCGCAAGGTGGTTCATCATCAGGCAGCCCTTGTATTCCGACTTGGCGGCTCCCAAAAAAACATTTCTAAGAAACATTTCGACACCCTCTAAATTCGGATTGTCGATCAGAATACGATAGCGCGGCCTGATGACATGATCACGATAATGATCCAGAGTCGCTGAGAACAATCCCTCCTTGTCCCCAAACTCCTTATACATACTAGCCGTGTTTAGCCCGGTTTCGCGAACGACATCACTTATTGACGTAGCCTTGTAGCCGTTTTGCCAAAAAACACCCATGGCTTTTTCAACCACGGCTTCGCGCGAATATGATCTTGGTCTACCCATCGGTGAATATTAAAATGATCATTTGAAAATCGCAACACGCACCGTCTGAGCAAGATCAGGAAAACCCGTTCCGCGAGGTAGAATCTTCGTGAGTTGCTGCGGGTGGCCGGTCCCGCAACTGTATCTTGTCAGCACAGCGGGTCAGTTTGGACTACACGATCATGGAGAAAAGGCTCGGGGTGCCTTATCGACGTCAGATCAGGACCTAGGCGTGCGTCGGTTCTTTATTCATGATCCCGCAGGTTGATACGCGATTTTAGATGGGTTTCGCGCCTGCAGCGGATGTGTCGCAAACTCTGGGGACTATTTGACGAACATGCGTGATCTGACGTTTGTTCCCATCGAATAGTTTTCGAACAGGTTTCAACATG
>NZ_JBQFOU010000041.1:0-8993 GCF_056533845.1 Ruegeria sp. F5
TGCCGGGGCGTTCCTCTCGCGGAGTCATGCCTAGCAGGTGTTGATAGAATTCAAGCGTTATGTCGACATCATGGACGCAGAGGACGACGTGATCGAAGCCGTGGATGTTCATGGACAAAGCATACCTTTGGTCAGTTTCGCTGCAAGAGGTGAGCAACGCGATTTCGATCAGACCAAACTATCCGCCCAAGCGGTTCTGAATTTGCGCACCTGTCAGAGTTTCAATCGTCTTGCTCAGAATCCACGCATGCCCGAATGGGTCGAGAACGCGGCCCGCTCTCTTGCCAAAGGGACGATCCGCGAACTCGATAACAACTGCCCCGCAGAAGTCCACCATTGCCATGGCGATTTCATTCCGGATTTGCGAAACTCGGAGCTGACGCAGCATAAGCCCCTGCCCTGTTTTTCGAGACATTTTCAACGGCCCAAAGGAGACATCCAGTGCACCCCTCGGATGCTGCGGCTGCAGCCCGCTTTTCGGACATTCGCTGCGCAAGCGAAATCTGGGCTTTGGTGAACTCACGGTAGGCTGGCTTTGCCGTCTTTCGATCTGGAGCCTTCGCTAAAGCAGCATTTGCTCGCGGTCGCGGCATACTTATTGTTGCGTCGCGGCAAGTGTCACCAACCAGGTCATTCGCAGCCGTTATATTTGCGTTAACGGAAACCGTACCTTCGCCGCAGCTCGGTCGGACGAGCAAGACGCGGGATATGGCAAGCATTGAAACATTGGTTCTTGCTTCGTGTTTGAATTGATTAGAAACGAGGCATCAAAAGTTTGTTTATTTGCTGTTAGCTTTTTTGACGAGCATAATCTTTATTTTTCCGATACGGGACTTAACGCTACTGCCGAGCCCGATAGCCGGAAGCAATGATCCGGTTAATGAGAAAGGCGACGGCCTGGTGTATATCCTCTTCATCGTTATTGCCGACCGCTGCTTCGTGGGCAGCGGCTGCGTCACGGAGAACTCCCACAATCTCATGTTCGGGCAGAAGCTCACGATCTTTAATTGCAAGCAAAAGCGCTTCACAAATTGAGAGTGCGGCCATTCCTGAATGGTCTTGCCGGTTAGCCATGGTAGACGTCCTTTTCTAACAGGCGTCCAAGCATGGAAGCGCCACGATGAATTGCACCATACTGGCATAGATTGCTGTATACTTAACTGATCGAAAGCAGTCTTGGCGTCGGATAGTTTCGCGGGCTGCTCTTCGATGAAGGAAGAACACTTGCGCACTATCAAAAATAGTCCACTCACCCGAAAGCTTTCAAACTTCGTCGCTCTGACTGAGGTTGAACTTGCGGTATTGGCACGCCTGCACAAGCGTCGCAGAACCTTTGAAGCCGGGCGTGACCTTGTGCATCAAGGGCAATCAGAGCAGGCTGCCTACATTCTGGCCTCGGGCTGGGTTTGTTCCTACAAAACCCAGACTGACGGGTCGCGTCAGATCGTCGATTTCCAAATACCGGGTGACTTTCTGGGCTTGCGAAGCGTTCTGCTGCACACCTCGGATCACAGCATAGAACCAATCATGGAAATCCAAGCCATTGAAGTAGTAGTGGATGATCTCCTGGAAGCATTTGCGCAGACGCCCCGGCTGGCGACAGCAATTCTTTGGGCGGTATCTCGAGATGAAGCGATGGTGGTTGAGCACCTGGTCAACATAGGACGGCGAGATGCGGGTGAGCGCATGGCGCATTTTCTTTTGGAACTTGGTGTGAGGCTGACTCAGGTCGGGATGGCAAACAAGACGGGATACACTTGCCCCCTGACACAATACCACCTTGCCGATGCGCTGGGACTGAGTGCCGTGCATGTTAATCGTGTCCTACGGCAACTGCGGGAGAAGGGGTTGGTTACTTTTCAATCCGGGCAAGTGGCATTTGATGATTATGACGGACTGGTGACGTTGGCCGGTTTTGACCCCACTTATCTGGATCAGGCCGGGCCACTGTTGAAGCAATAGGTTCACCCCTTCAGCGATGCCGGGATATTGATGATAGTTGCCTGGTTAGAGACGCCATTCGCTTCGGCAGATTTTGGATTTCACAGAAAAAGAAGCGCAAGATAAATACAGTCCGATTGCGGTACTGGATTTCCTGCGCTTCTCAAATACTCGTTAAGAACACGCCAGCAAATATCCCGCCAACACACATCACGTTGCCGGAATCCAAACATCGTTGCACTGACGCAGGTTAGTCAATTTTTGGCAGTACCGGATCCTCGGGCACCAAATGCATTTGAGATTCCAATAAAATCTCAGGTCATTGGCCGCAGACTAACATCGATCAGCGCGCGTCTGCCATTTGCACATTATTCTAAATTACAACGCCAGTACTACCGCGGCGCTTACGAGCGTGTACCGCGGCAGACTGCGCGGGGAAGATCCAATAAACTATATGGAGGACCAAGGTGAGCACGAGATCGTCCAGTTCTTTGGTGACGTTTTCAAATCCGTTCTCTTTGTCCGGCTACCCGGATGAACTTCCTGCAGGCGAGTATGAAGTAGTTGTTGAAGAAGAACTACTACAGGGCCTGAGTTTCGAAGCATATCGCAGAACCGGAACCTACCTGACAGTTCAGGGCAAAGGCAGCAAGCCAGGCCGCACGGAAATGCGCCCAATTGACCCAGAAGATTTTGAACTGGCGCTCAAGCAAGACCAAACCTTGGCCACATCTAACAATGACAGCGATGCGGCGCTTTCCCCGCAGGAGGAATAGATTATGAACACGCCCGAATGGCTTAAACCCGGAATCTACGGCGCCCTGATCGGAGGGGTTTTCGTAGGCGTCGTTGGATTTTCTTGGGGTGGATGGATGACCGGTAGTAACGCGGACAAGATGGCCAACGCCATGTCCCGCGACAATGTAATCGCTGCGTTGGTTCCGATCTGCGTCGACATGGCGAGAACTGACACCCAACGCGCCGAAAAAATAACTACGATCAAAGAAGCTTCTTCTTTCAAGCGAAAGGATGCCGTTATGGCAGCCGGCTGGGCAACGGTACCGGGATCCCAAACCCCCAACAAAGATCTGGCACAGGCCTGCATTGAGGGGCTGAACCTGGATGGATCGTAACTCAATCACTCAACATTCGGACAACGCCGTTTGCACCAGGACAAATCGAAAAAATCGGCACTGGTTTTACTCTCACTTTATGACGGCGCTGTTTGTTGGCGTTTTCAGCTGCTTGGCGGGCTCCTTTATCTCATCAAATCCCGCATCGGCCGAAACAAATTCGATCCCGGATAATGCGCATCCCAAAAAATATGGCGACGGTTGGGAATGCGATTTGTCCTATCGGTTGGAAGGCGAAGAATGCGTTGCCATTGTCGTGCCGGGAAATGCCTACCCCACAAACAGAACATACGGCTCAGGGTGGGCATGTATGCACGGCTTTGTTGAAGTTGGCGGCACCTCATGCACTGAAGTGATTGTGCCTGAAGGTGGATATCTCGATCCATCAGGTGAGAGGTGGCGGTGCCTGCGTGGATACACAAGAGTAGACGATAGCTGCCAGAAAATCGTGGTGCCGGATAATGCTTACCTGACGAATAGCACTTATGGATCTGCATGGCGTTGCAACCGTGGCTACGAAAAAAACGGAGAAGCATGCGTGGCAGTAGCGGTGCCGGAAAACGCTTTTCTGAACGCATCAACCAGCGGGCGTCCCTGGACGTGCGAGCGTGGGTATTTTGAGCGCGACGGACGGTGCGATGCCGTCTTTGTGCCTGAAAATGCTTTCTACGATGACGCGATCCATGGAGTTGGACGGAAATGCGAACGTGGCTACGAGGCGTCCGGTGATCGCTGCAATGCAATCGAGCTACCGGCAAATGCCCATATCGACCGATCCGGCAATGGGTGGCAATGCCACAAAAACTATCATCGATCAGAAGGGCTGTGTGTTCTGAACCAGTGAGAATTCAGACAGAAAGCCCACTTTCCCAAACTTCACAATTTTTGCCCGTCCTTACCAAGGACGCGCGTTTCACGCTCTAAAAAGGAACAAATATGAAACCCGTACCCATTGCGTCGGATGCCAAGCAGTTCATTGCCAGCGATGCGCAAAAGCTGCCGCCTGAACAAGCAGTTTTTCCAGAGCTTCACCGCAAGACACTTGTGAAGGATACACCGACTGCAGTTGTGTATTGCGAAGGGAACTTCGCAAAGATCGATGGCAAGACGGCTAATGGTCTCGTTCGACATTCACAGGCCTATCGCGTTCTTTCGGTGATCGACAGCACAAATACCGGCTGTGACAGTGGCAAAGTGCTTGATGATGTCGCCAATCAGGTTCCCATCTTCGATAATCTTGATGCCGCCGTCGCAAATGAAGCTACGATCCCCGACACGTTTATTTACGGAATAGCGCCGGCCAGCGGAAGAATGTCCCTTGAGGATCGCGAAGTTGTTGTGGACGCGATAACGCTCGGAATGAACATCGTCAGTGGACTGCATGAATTTCTTAGTGATGATAAAGAGCTCGTCGGATTTGCCAAAATTCACGATGTTACGATCCACGACATTCGCAAGCCGCGACCCAATCGCGACCTTCGCCTGTTAGATGGCAGTGTTGGAGACGTCCAAGCGATCCGCATCGCGGTGTTTGGCACCGATTGTGCAATTGGAAAGCGTACAACCGCGACGATCCTGACAAGTGCCCTTAACGCGCATGGGATCAAAACAGTTTTGGTCGGCACCGGCCAGACAGGATTGATGCAGGGCGCCAAGTATGGTGTCGCGATGGATTCGGTACCGCCGCAATTTTGTTGCGGCGAACTTGAGCGCGCTGTTGTAGCTGCATCTGAAGGTGAGAGCCCGGATGTCATAGTGATCGAGGGCCAGGGCGCGCTCAGCCATCCGGCCTTTTGCACGTCAGCCTTCATTCTGCGAGGCAGTCAGCCACATGCGGTAATTCTTCAGCACGCGCCCAAGCGAAAACGTCGATGTGATTTCCCCAACATGATTATGCCCGACCCTTGCGATGAAATCACTCTGATCGAGGCTTTTGCGAACACAGAGGTAATTGGCATGACGATCAACCATGAAGGAATGAATGATGTTGAGATTTCAAAGGCCATCACAGACTATAACTGCAAATTGTATCTCCCGGTCACTGACGCATTGAACCGTCCTCCAAAAAACTTGGTGAATATGGTTCTATCTGCCTTTCCGCGCTTGCAACCCCTACGTGCTACGACGATTGAATGAGCAAGCTGCGTATTGAAGTTGATCTGGACAAAATTCGGTACAACACACGGTTCCTGGTCGACCACCTTAGACCCCGCGGAATTACGGTGACAGGTGTGACAAAAGCCGTTTGCGGTCATCCTGAGATTGCGAATGCTATGCTTGAAGGTGGCGCGACAGGGCTGGCGGACGCGCGGATCAGCAATATCATGCGTATGCGCGATGCTGGGATCTCGTGCTCCATATCCTTGATCCGAACGCCCATGCTGAGCCAGGTCGCGCAAGTCCTTGATAACTGCGATGTCAGCTTCAACACTGAGATGGACATTATCGCCAGCCTGGCCATCGAGGCGCTGGGAAAGAGCATGACTCACAATATTATCTTGATGGTGGAAATGGGGGATATGCGGGAAGGCATCTTGCCTGAGCACCTTGAAAGCACTGTGTCTCAAATTCTTAGAATGGAAGGGATTTCTCTGAAGGGGATTGGCGCAAATTTTGCCTGTCTGGGTCATGTGGCACCCTCTGCAGGAGCAATGGAATTGCTTTCGTCACTTGCCGCCGACACCGAACTTGCAAGTGGACCCGCTCTGGAAACA
Source organism: Ruegeria sp. F5 (assembly GCF_056533845.1). NCBI lineage: Bacteria > Pseudomonadati > Pseudomonadota > Alphaproteobacteria > Rhodobacterales > Roseobacteraceae > Ruegeria > Ruegeria sp. F5. The sequence continues at coordinate 5,789 of NZ_JBQFOU010000041.1, forward strand.
GTGTCAGGCGGCGGCTCTACCAGTTTGCCATGGGCGCTTGGCAAGGGTGCGACCGGAAAGATCAACAACCTGCGTCTGGGTGAGGCTATCCTGTTGGGTACCGATCCTGTATCCGGGCACGCGATCGGCGGGCTTAATACAGATGCTTTCACTCTTTGGGCGGAAGTGATCGAAACGAAAGCCAAATCAAACCCAAATCCCGTGCGAATGAATTACCCTATACCTTCAATGCAGTGTGTGACTTTAGACGGTCCTTCGAATACTCGGTCGATCCTTGGCATTGGACTCCAGGACACCGATGCAGCGGGTCTTGCATTCCCTGCTGGCGTCACGTTCGTCGGAGCCACCAGTGATCATATCGTTGTTGAAAACACCAATTGTCTGCTTCGCCCTGGTGGCGAGGTAAAGCTGAAATTGAACTATAGCGCGCTCTCGCGCGGCATGGCTGCACCTGATGTAGCAAAAGTCTTCCATGGTGATGGCGCATTGGTTGACTGCTCCGCAGCGAACACTGATCGCCCATATTCGAAGCGAAAGTAGCGCGCCAGGGTTGCCGCCGCCTCGGTTCTGCTTCAGCCACCCGTCTTATTCTACGGCTTTACGTAGTAAATGAGGCACCCAATCCCTATATAGGATGTAGCCGCATTCACTTTTCACACCTCATCTGGGCTCGTGGGTGGTGCGGACAATCAAAGGATCAAAGTGATGTCTTTCAAAGACCTGACGACCAGAGCGGCTGCCGCACTGAAGGAAAACGATGCGGACGCACCGAAAAAAGAAACGACGTCGGAAGGGCCTGACACCGTCCCCGAAAAACCAAAGCCTAAACCCCAAAACTGATAATTCCCTGCCGGGAGTGGGTGGCTTGTTCTTGTCTGCATCTCCGAGCGAGCGGTATCAGCAAAGGAGAACTAACCAAATGAACCAACTAATCAGCAAGACAATCGCAGTCTTTTCCAAGCCGTTTACTTTCCCTGGCTTCGACGAATTACTCCCGGCAGGCGAATACGACATAGAAACTGAGCTTTCCGCACCACCAGATTATTCGGACCCAGAAGCCTGGAAGGCATCGGTGTTAATCTGTCTGCATCCACGGAAATCTCACCCCGGTCTGGCGCGTACCTTGACCGTTTCTCTTACTGATTTGGAGAGAGCCCGCGCAAAGGATAAATTGTCTTCAAAGCAGTTGTCGCAGTTCTTGCTCGACCAACTTTTGGCCGATCCCATGGTGCAATTGATTATGGAAGCGGATGGCGTTTCAGAGACTCAACTTCGGCACCTCTACTCGGAGTCGCTCATCTCTGAGGCAGACGACAGATTATCAGATCAACGAGCCCTACGGCGAGGATGCGGAAGCGGCTCTCGGTATGCCTTCGCAGTCCAAGCTGCTGAGAACGAAGGAATGCTAGTTCGTCCTAATAAAACCCCTCGGATTACAGGCCGTCCCATCGGACAGTCTGAACCAGGCAGCTCCTTCAATCTCAAGGCTTAGGGCTCGGAACTTTCTTTTCCAGTCGCTGTATAAACCAAAACAGAAATCGAGGCTAAGAACTGATGGAAGACACCGACAACGAAGCAGATACGATCATGGCTCGCGCTCATAATGACGTGCCGCAAGAACGCCCGTGTCTTCGTTGCAGAACTCCATTCTGGAGCGAAGGGTTCGGAGAGCGGATTTGTCGACGCTGCAAGGGGTTGAACGCGTGGCGAAATGGCGTATCGGTAAGCCCTGGGCTTGCTCGGCGTCGCTGATAAGCTAACAACAGCGTATCCAGCTTTTTTGATCATAAATCATTATAACTTATTCGCGTTGACCCAGCCCGCTGATCCAAGCCTTTTCAACGTGGAACTCGATCGGTAGTCGGTGCCGAAGACGAAGCGTCCGCGCAGTTTGGATCGAACCGTTCTTCGGCATAGCGATATTAGCTCAAGCCGCTGAATGCACACGCTGAGATCATGCCGGTAGGAACCGAGTTGCTGCAGTTGCAGTCCATTTTCCGGACAATCGCTGCGAACGCACGTTCAGTGCTTTAGAATAGATCAACTGTGTTGAACGGAGTAACAGACTGATCTACCGCCTCTCATCTCGCTCGATACGAGCTCAATTCTCGATCCGAGGCTGCTCCGCGAAATACTCGACGCTCACTCCGACATCCATTGAGATCAGGTCGCTTCTCGAGCCTTGAAAACTTCCTGCCACGGGTACCACCTGTTCGATCCTGCGGGCAACCGCAACGGGGATCAGGTTAGCCGCACCGACAGCTCGATTGGTCGGGTCGAATGGGATCCATCCCGCTCCCGGCACAAAGACCTCGACCCAGGCATGGGTGGAGCCATCGCCCGTCGATCCGACCCGATCTCCGGACGGATCAAAGATATAACCGGAAACCATTCGCGCACCGAACCCGAGCGTCCGAACGGCCTCGGCAAAAAGCACGGCGAAATCGCGACAGGAGCCCCACCCCCGGTCCAGCGTTTCGAGCGGTCCCTGCGTGCCTTCCGACTCGCGGCTCTGGTACGTGATCAGGTAAGTCACACCATTTGCGACGTCTTTCAGGAGGGAGAGTGTGTCGGTCGGCCGCTGCATCACGAAACCTTCGACCCAGTCAGACAAGCGTCCGTCATCGTCTTGGTATTGCGGGGAGGCAAGTGGCCCGAGGTCTGCCAGGTCGTCGTTCGCGTAGAGAAAAGGATAGGAAGCCGCATGAGCGGCAATCGGGAAAACCGGCCAGACGGGCGCCTTTAGGTCGACAACTATCCGTGCGGTCATCACGAGCGCGTCGCTTGCGGCTTCGAATGTTGCTTCCGCTAGAGCGTTCCCGGCCACATCGTTCGACCAGACGACAGTCGCCGAGGGCGAGACATCCAGGTCGAAATAGACCAGCCAGAGGTCGCACGTTTCGCGAGGCCGCAGCATCATCTGATGCGGACCCAGAGGCACTGCCTTCGCATACCGGTATTCCGTTTTATGGCAGATCTTGATCCATGGCATGGCCCGCGCTCAGGACGTTCGGCCCGCAAATCGGCGATGACCTTGCCCGATGCTACCGGGAGCCGCGCAGGTACCGTCGGCTTTGCGAAAACCGATGGTGTGGTCCCAACCCGCCCAAAAGGGGATGTGTCGCAAACTTTTAGAATGGCCAAAGTAGCGACTTACCGCACGCACTCATCCTGCGATCTCGGCAAATTGCCGAAAGCCACATGT
>NZ_JBQFOU010000042.1:0-7395 GCF_056533845.1 Ruegeria sp. F5
GAAATCATGAGCTGGCTTTCGACTTGATACGACCGACGAGTCATTCACTCGTTAATTCCGAAAGCGTCAATGGCCGAAAGTTTGCAACGGATCCCGGGCTGCCAGCCGCCAAAGCGACTGCTGGCCTAAACTCAGTGGTTCGCGCCCGTTGATAAACAACGGGCGCAAAGGGGAGCCGCATCAGATCCGATTGCGAAAAAAACCCGCATCGGATCTGATCGGCGCTATCAGGCGACCTGTTCCAGCGGCAGTTTGTGCGGATATGGGTCGCCGCGTTTGTGGGAACCGGCGGCGGTGAACAGGACATCCGTGGACGAGTTCAGGCCGGTTTCCGCGGAATCCTGCAGGACGCCGACGATGAAGCCGATGCTGACGACCTGCATGGCGGTCGCGTTGTCGATACCGAACAGGCTGGCTGCCATCGGGATCAGCAGGAGCGAACCTCCGGCCACACCGGACGCGCCGGTGGCGGCGATGGCGGCAATCACGCTCAGCAACAGCGCGGAGAGGAAATCAGCTTCGATCCCGACCGTGTGCACCGCTGCCAGCGTCATCACCGTAATGGTAATGGCGGCACCGGCCATGTTGATCGTGGCCCCGATCGGGATGGTGACGGAATAGGTTTCCTCATCCAGATTCATCCGCCGGCAGAGCTCCATGTTGACCGGGATATTGGCGGCGGAACTGCGCATGAAGAACGCCGTGATGCCGGATTCCTTCAGGCAGGTGAAGACCAGCGGATAGGGGTTCTGACCGATGCGCAGGAACACAATCAGCGGGTTCACGACAAGGGCCATCACCGCCATGCAGCCCAGCAGAAGCGCCAGCAGGTTGCCGTAGCTGATCAGCGTGGCAAACCCGGTTTCGGCGATGGTTGCGGCGACGATGCCGAAAATGCCGATGGGGGCCACACGGATGATGGCCGAGACGATCTTTGTGATCGCGCCGTCCAGATCGGACATCAGCGCCTTGGTCGTGTCGCTGGCGTGGCGAAAGACCAACCCCAGACCGATGGCCCATGCCAGAATGCCGATATAGTTGGCCTGCGCGATGGCGTTGACCGGGTTGTCGACGATTTTCAGCAGAATGTTTTTGACCACGTCGCCCAGACCATCGGGGGCGGCCATTGCCTCGGCCGTTCCGGTCAGGTGCAGCGTGACCGGGAACAGGAAACTGGCCGCGACGGCCAGCACGGCGGCGGCAAATGTGCCGATGATGTACAACATGACAACCGGGCCCATCCGGGCCTCGCTGTCCTTTTTGTGGTTGGTGATCGCGGCGCAGACCAGGATCAGCACCAGGACGGGGGCGACGGCTTTCAGCGCGTCGACAAAGAAATCACCCAGCAGACCGACGGCCATTCCGGCCTGCGGCCACACCGTTGCAAGCACGACGCCCGCAACAAGACCGACGATGATCTGGGTCACCAGACTTCCCTTTAGTATGAAATTCATCGGAGTCACCCTTATGGATTGGGGCCCGAGGCCGCTTGATGGTGCAGCCAGCCGAGCCCAGTTGGCGTGAAAACTGCCCGGTATTTGGGCGGTCTGCCTAAATTTTCAACACTTTGTGAAAAATGAGCTGAGGCCGGCGTGGAACAACAGGGGCAGAGCGCCCGTCACCAAACCGTGATATTGGCCGATCACACCCTGAATCTTAACGGTCTTTAAGTTTCGGGAAACCCGGACGTCATCCCGGCTTGCCATCTGAGGTTCAACGAAACCGGATTTTCACCGAACGGACGAGGGTGCCAGATGTATGACGAAGCTCTGAACCAGATCGGGCGCCCGGCCCACATCTCAAGACCCGAGCTGATAGATGCCGGGTTGCGGGCCGCAAACCTCGGGCTGCGCGATCAGGTGAAACTGTGGGAGCGTCACACGGATGAAAAAGCCGATGTGGCGCGTGATCTGATGCGCGGGGTCAAAGCGCTGATGCGGGAAGGCGCGCCAGATCAGCGGTTGCGGACGCTTTCCATCGGATCAAGCGAGGAGCCGCAGTTTCAGCTGCTGCATGCGCTGTCCGATGGCGGGCTGTGGCTGTACGATTGCGACAGCGCGGCGTTGGAGGCCGTGAAGACGCGCGTTGAGCGGACCTTGCTGAACGATGTGCATCTGGTGCAGGGCGATTACCTTCGGGATTTCCACTCGGACCGGGCCGCCGACGCAACACTGCAGGACCGGCTGGGCGGGGTGCAGTTCGATCTGGTGACCCTTCACCACGCGCTTTATTATTCCCGCCCCGAGGGCTGGCCGGATCTGGTGCGCGCCCTTTGCCATCAGGTCCTCAGCGCGCCGGGCAGACTGCATCTGGCCCTGATGTCCTCATCGACCAAGCGCCCGTATTCGACAACCTGGCTGTACAACCGGTTCGCGGAAAAGTTCTGCGGAACCCGCAACACGCAGAACCTGCTGGGCCTGCCCGCGCGGGTCAACGCGCGGTCCGAGGGCGGGGAGTTGTACTTTTCCGCCCGAAGCAGCGCGGTCCGCTGCCGCCCCGAGCGTTTCGAGGACCTGATGGCGGTTGTCTGGATGATTATGCTGTACCCGCAGGTTCATGATTTCAGCACCGATGAGCGGGTCGAGATCACCGAATTTGTGTTGGAGGAGTTCTGGCTGCCCGGGCGCGACCTTGTGCAGATGCAGGATTACGTGACCATCACCAAGTCTCGGGCCACCCGGCAACCCGGGGTGGGGTGATCGGGCGGCAGCCTGACTGCGTTGCACGCGCGCCGTGGTCTCAGGTTTGGCTGGATAGGGCCGCCCAACCCGGATATGCTGCGCGTAACATTTGATCGGCAAAGGCAATTTCACCCTACGCGACAACGGCACTCCGAAACTTAGACCAAAATTGTGACCCATGGCAGATCAGCCAGAAAAATCGAAACCCGGCCTGTTGAGCCTTACCCGTGCTGAACTGCCCACCGCGTTGATCATCGTGACGCTGGGCATATTCCAGTTCGGTGCGGATGGCTTGCTATACGATCTTCAAAGCCTCTGGCTGGCGGGGCTGCTTTTTGTCTTGATTTTCACGGTGATGATGTGGGCCTGTTTCGCCGTTGTCCGGCACGCTGATGCGCTGGCCGAGTTGCTGGGGGAACCCTTTGGCACTTTGATCCTGACGCTGGCGGTGATCGGGATCGAGGTGTCGCTGATTGCGGCTATCATGCTGACGGGGGAGGCCGCGCCGACGCTGGCGCGCGACACCATGTTTGCGGTGCTGATGATCGTGCTGAACGGTCTGGTCGGGCTGGCCCTGCTGATCGGCGCGCTGCGCCATCGCGAGCAGGATTACAACCTGCAAGGGGCGCGCGCGTTCATGGCGGTTCTGCTTCCGCTTGCGGTGCTCAGCCTGATCCTGCCGAAATTCACGGTGTCGACCGATGACCCGACCTTTTCCGTCCCGCAGGCGGTGTTCTTCGGGATTATCATCGTCCTGCTCTATGCCGCGTTCCTGACCGTTCAGACTATGCGGCATCAGGGGTATTTCCTGCAGCCCAAACGCGCGGATGAGGTCGAACATGCCGAGGATCACGGCCATGGCCCGGTCTATTCGGTTGGCTACCACACGCTTTTGCTGCTTCTGACGCTGGTTCCGATTGTTCTGCTGTCCAAGCGCATGGCCAAGCTTGTGGATGTCGGTATCGTTCAGGCCGGGGCACCGCTGGCCCTTGGCGGTGTGGTCATCGCCCTTCTGGTTCTGACCCCCGAAGGGCTGGCGGCGCTGGCCGCGGCCCGCGCCAATCACCTGCAGCGCTCGGTCAATCTGCTTCTGGGCTCGGCGCTGGCGACGATCGGGCTGACGGTTCCCTGCGTGCTGGCCATAAGCCTTCTGACCGAGACCAACACGGTGCTTGGTCTGAGCGACAGTTCGATGGTTCTGCTGCTGCTCACCCTTGTCATGAGCCTTATGACCTTTGGCGGGGTGCGAACGAACGTGCTGAACGGGGCCGTGCATTGTGTGTTGTTCATCGTCTTCGTGGTGCTGATTTTCAGCCCCTGAGGGCGGCGTGGGTCGTCATCTGAGCCCGGCCCGGATCGCGATCTGTCGGGTCAGGGCTCACTGCATCTGCGCGAACAGTTCGTAAAGCTCGATAGTGGTTTTCACCCCGACCTTCTGCTGAATGCGACCGCGATGGATTTCGACTGTGCGCGGGCTAATGCCCAGCTCTGCAGCGATTTCCTTGCTCGAAGTGCGGGCAGGGTGGGTCAGGATGTGGTGCAGCACCTGTTCCTCGCGCTCGGTCAGCAGGCTGCGCTTGTCCGCCAGTTCCTGCCGCCGCGCCTTTTGCGCCCGCAGGTCGGCACCGACGTTCCATGCGGCCTCGATCCGTTCGATCAGGACGGTCAGGTCAAACGGCTTTTCCAGAAAATCAATCGCGCCGGCCTTGGTGGCCCGTACGGATTCAGGAATGCCGCCATGGCCCGAGATGAAAATGATCGGCAGGGTCGAGTTCATTCGGACCAGATGATCCTGCAACTCCAGCCCGTCCATGCCGGGCATGCCGTAATCCAGGATCAGACAGCCTGCGGTATCCTCTCCGACCTGAGCCAGAAATGTCCGGGCGTCGGGGAAATGCGCAACACTCATGCCGCGCTTGCCAAGCGAGCGGGACAGGGCGATGCGCACATCGTCGTCGTCATCGACAATAAAGACGGTGAGCGGTTCCGGGGTCATGATGCACCCTCTGCCGGTCGGTCGCTGCGGCGCAGGGTGAAACAGAACCGCGCACCGGATGTGTCGGTCGGGTCGTGCCAGATGGTGCCGCCATTGTTTTTGACAATGGTCCGGCAGATCGAAAGACCGAGACCCATTCCGTCGGTCTTTTGGGTATCGAAGGTGTTGAACAGGGTCACTTCCGGGCTGACGCCGGGCCCGTTATCGGCGACCTGAACCTCGACAAATTCCGGCGTGATCTGCGTGGTGATGGTGATCCGGCCCGCCTCGGACGGGTCACGGGCCAGCGCATCGATGGCGTTGCGCAGCAGGTTGACCAGCACCTGCGCGATCTGCGTTCTGTTGCCGATCACCTGCGGCAGGGTCGCCTCGTGATAGGCGAGCGTTATGTCGTTTTCCCGGGCCTCGGTCTCCATCAACGTGACGGTCTGCCGGATCAGTCCGCCAAGTTCGAACGCGGTCTGCCGACCGCGATCCTTGCGCACCACTTCGCGCAGGGCGCGGATGATATCGCCCGCCCGGCGCGACTGCCGGTCGATATCGGTGAGGATCTGGGTCAGTTCGGGGTCGGGGTCGCCGATTTCCTCAAGCGTGATCTTGGCCGCATCCACATTGTAGGAAATCGCGCTGAGCGGCTGGTTCAACTCATGCGCCAGCCCCGATGCCATCTCGCCCATCAGGTTCACCCGCGCCACATGGGACAGATCGCGGCTGAGGCGGCTGGCCTCATCCTCAGCCTGTTTGCGGTCGCTCACGTCATCGACAATGGCAACCGCGTGATCGGGTATGCCTTTTTCGTCGCGGATCAGGATCGCGTTCACCCGCAGCCAGATGGATGAGCCGTCCTTGCGGATAAACTGGTTCTCGGCGATGAATTCGGAATCCTGCAGCAGAGTTTCGCGAAATTTCACCGCGATCTGCTGGCCATCTTCGGGCAGGATATCGGCCAGCGTCATCGTTTCGAACTCAACCGGCTGATATCCCATGATGTCGCAAAGCTGCGCGTTCACCCGCTGGAACCGGCCGGTTTCCGGCGATATCTGCGCCATCCCGCGCGAGGCCAGATCGAAAGTGCGCCCATAGGCGGTTTCGAACCGCTGCCGCTGCCGCACCTCCTGCGCCAGCGCCGCGCCGGTATCTTCCAGTTCTCGATAGGGGCTGTGCAGGCGTTCCTCGGGCGTGATCTCACCGCTGGACAGGCGCTGGGTCTGGCTGGCGAAACTGCGCACCGGGGCATAGATGCGGTCGGCCAGCGCCAGACCGAAGGCCCCGGTCAGGATGGCAATGGACAGGGCGATCCAGATGCCCTGCACCCGGTTCTTCTTGATCTCGCCGATAAAGCTGTCTTCGGCGGCGTAAAGCCCGATCAGCCAGTTCAGGCCGGGTTCGGACACGTCGATCAGCATGGCGACATAGTCCTGACCACCCAGTTCGAAATCCGTATGCACCGGGCCTGCGACCTCGGCCCTGCCGGTCTGCGCCAGCGCGGCAAAGGCCTGACGCGCCAGAGGGTCATCGATCTGGTCCACCATGGGCAGTTCCGGGTTGTCGAAATCCGCGTTCTGGTCGATCAACACCAGCGTCGGATGCGCCAGGACCGAGCCATCGTCGTTGAGCACCAGCGCCGCGCCGCGCCGCTCAGACCAGATGTCCAGCAGAAAGCCGGACAGCGCATCGATTTGAATGTCGACGCCCAGGATGGCGCGGATCTCTCCGGCCTCATCCAGCACCGGCACGCCATAGGTGATGCCCGGCTGGCGGGTGGTGTAGAAGAAATAGGGCTGGGTCCAGATCGGCGCTTTCGCCCGGCTCACCATCCTGAACCACGGGCGCGAGCGGGCCTCATAGGTGTCGGTCCGGGTTTCGGCGGTTTCCAGCAGGGTGAACCGGTCGTTGCGCCATTGGAAATCAGCAGGGTGTTCGGTGATCCCGGGCGCAAAGGGCGGGATAACCTTTGTGCGATAGCGCCCGGGCTCTGCGGCGCGCATGACATAGACAAAACGCCCGGTGTCGTCGGCCAGATAAATCCCGGCCAGCTGCGGGGCTACCTGCAATTGCTGGAAGAAATGGCTTTCCAGCGCCGCGATGTCGTTGATGTCCAGCACGTCGTTTTCCGCCAGCCGCCGCGTGGCGTCCAGCACTTGCCGGGCGGGGTTCAGAAAGCTTTTGACCTGACCGATGACATTCACGCTGACCTCGTTCAGCGAGATGCGCGATTGCCGCAGCAGCGCGTTTTCCGAACTGACGAAAGTCGACAGCGTCACCGACAGCACGGCCACAAACTGCAACCCGGCCAGACACAGGGCCAGCGTCGCGCGCAGCGATCTGCGCCTGCGGGCGGGCTCGGCCTGATCCCGGCGGAATTCCTGTTGCGCTGCGGTGTCCAATTCTTTCGTCCAGAGGGTCTTGGCGGGCGGGCCGGATCATGATGCCCGCCCCATACCCGCAAGCCTATACGTAATCTACCGTATAGACACACCTTGTTTGGTTTCGCTTTGATCTTCGGCATCTGGGTGGCTGATTCCAAAACCGTGTTTTGGATCGATCAGGCATTCTCAAAAGGATCAAAAAAGACTGACAACAGGAGTGTCAAAGTGCTCAATAAATCTTCAATCACAGCGGCCGTAGCCGCCGCCTTTTTTGCGCCTGCGGCGTATTCTGAGGAGTTCATCACGATTGGGACGGGTGGTGTAACGGGTGTTTATTATCCGACGGGCG
>NZ_JBQFOU010000043.1:0-2500 GCF_056533845.1 Ruegeria sp. F5
CGACCTTCAGGTTATGAGCCTGACGAGCTACCGGGCTGCTCCATCCCGCGACAGGGTCGAATAAGTGCGATATCGTTAGAGAGCTTGTGTGGGCTTTTTCTAGGTTTGGCGGTGACCTACTCTCCCGGGGCTTGAGCCCAAGTACCATTGGCGCGGCAGTGCTTAACTTCCGGGTTCGGGATGGGACCGGGTGTTTCACTTGCGCTATGACCACCAAACCGAGGAAAAGCCCATGTCGACTTTCTTGCTTTGCAAGAAAGCGACAGGTGGCAGGCAGCGTATTCGCGAAGCGAATGCGCGGTGCCACTCGGTTATTTAATCAACCAACATCGCGGCTTGGCGCTGCGACGTTATCCATTGTCAAGGTCGGTGTATGCTTTCGGCTTTGTCTTTCCATTACTGGATCAAATCAAGCCTATCGGGCGATTAGTACCGGTCAACTGAACGCATTACTGCGCTTACATCTCCGGCCTATTGACGTGGTGGTCTTCCACGGCCCTCAGGGAGACCTTGTTTTGAGGGGGGCTTCCCGCTTAGATGCCTTCAGCGGTTATCCTGTCCGATCATAGCTACCCAGCACTGCCGTTGGCACGACAACTGGTCCACCAGTGGATCGTTCACCCCGGTCCTCTCGTACTAGGGGCAACTCCTCTCAAGTCTCCTACACCCACGGCAGATAGGGACCGAACTGTCTCACGACGTTCTAAACCCAGCTCACGTACCTCTTTAAACGGCGAACAGCCGTACCCTTGGGACCTGCTCCAGCCCCAGGATGAGATGAGCCGACATCGAGGTGCCAAACACTGCCGTCGATATGGACTCTTGGGCAGTATCAGCCTGTTATCCCCGGCGTACCTTTTATCCGTTGAGCGATGGCCCTTCCACTCGGGACCACCGGATCACTATGGCCGTCTTTCGACTCTGCTCGACTTGTCAGTCTTGCAGTCAGGCTGGCTTCTGCCATTGCACTCAACGAGCGATTTCCGACCGCTCTGAGCCAACCTTCGCGCGCCTCCGTTACGCTTTAGGAGGCGACCGCCCCAGTCAAACTACCCGCCACGCAGGGTCCCGGATCCGGATAACGGACCGCGGTTAGACATCAAGAGTGCGAAGGGTGGTATCTCAAGGGAGGCTCCACGGATACTTGCGTTTCCGCTTCAAAGCCTACCACCTATCCTGCACATCACAATCCTGATGCCAGTGCGAAGCTGTAGTAAAGGTGCACGGGGTCTTTCCGTCTAACCGCGGGAAGCCTGCATCTTGACAGGCAATTCAATTTCGCTGAGTCGATGTTGGAGACAGCGGGGAAGTCGTTACGCCATTCGTGCAGGTCGGAACTTACCCGACAAGGAATTTCGCTACCTTAGGACCGTTATAGTTACGGCCGCCGTTTACCTGGGCTTCAATTCAAGGCTCTCACCTCTCCTTTTAACCTTCAGGCACCGGGCAGGCGTCAGACCCTATACGTCGTCTTGCGACTTCGCAGAGCCCTGTGTTTTTAATAAACAGTCGCCACCCCCTGGTTTGTGCCCCCAGCCCCTAGTTGCCTAGGAACCGGGCCTCCTTCTCGCGAACTTACGGAGGTATTTTGCCGAGTTCCTTCAACATCGTTCTCTCAAGCGCCTTGGTATGCTCTACCAGTCCACCTGTGTCGGTTTAGGGTACGGTCTGATGGAGGGCTATTTCCAGGAACCACTCAGCAGCCCAATCAATCCGATAAGATTGAACTACACCTGTGATCCGTCACATCCTCCTGGCCCAGGAATATTAACCTGGTTCCCATCGCCTACGCCTTTCGGCCTCGGCTTAGGGGCCGGCTTACCCTGCTCAGATTAGCTTTAAGCAGGAACCCTTGGACTTTCGGCGAGAGTGTCTCTCACACTCTTTGTCGCTACTCATGTCATCATTCTCACTAGTGATCTCTCCACCGGATGGCTCACGCCCCGGCTTCATCGAAAGGACTTATATCTGTGCTACCGCTTACGCTACTTGAGCACGGTTGCCCGCGCCCCGGTGTCGGGCGGTAATTCAGATAAAGTCCTATGTCACACTACGCTCTGCTACCATGCCTTACGGCATCCTAGACTTCGGCTCATGGCTTGAGCCCCGTTACATCTTCGCCGCAGGACAACTTGTTTAGACCAGTGAGCTGTTACGCTATCTTTAAAGGATGGCTGCTTCTAAGCCAACCTCCTGGTTGTTTTGGTCGTCCCACCTGCTTTCCCACTTAGCCATGAATTGGGGGCCTTAGTCGTAGGTCAGGGTTGTTTCCCTCTCCACTACGGACGTTAGCATCCGCAGTGTGTCTGCCATCTAGTACTCCCGGGTATTCGGAGTTTGGTTAGGATCAGTAAGCCTGTGGGGCCCCATTACCCATCCAGTGCTCTACCCCCCGGGGTATTCGGATGACGCTCTACCTAAATAGATTTCGCAGAGAACCAGCTATCTCCGAGTTTGATTGGCCTTTCACCCCTAGGCACAGCTCATCCCGATCCTTTTC
>NZ_JBQFOU010000044.1:0-6192 GCF_056533845.1 Ruegeria sp. F5
GCGACCCGCTATGACCGATGCCCAAAGGTCTTCCTATCGGCCATCGCTCTCGCCGCTGTCGTCATCTATTGGTTATGAATCCTGACCCTAGCGCTGCGGAACGTGAATTGGTTCGCGTTTTCCATTTTGGAATTTTAGCACATCTGATTTCGGATGAAATGAGCTCCAAGCGGTCGTCTGACGGTTCGGGTCGCTCGGCCTAAGCGACTGCTAGTACAGGGCCGTCCAAGAGCCGAACTAGGTCACCGAAGTAGCCACCTGATCGAGCGGGCAACGCGGGATCTGAAGTTATTGCGACGGCGAGGTTTCGTTCGAAGTGTGCCGCGATGACTTGGCCGCCATAGCCTCTCGCCAGGGCATAGCCTGAAGACGACAGGAACCATCCATATCCATATGCGAGACCTGACCAAGGGGATCGAGCGTGGGGATTTGTTGAAGCCTCAATCCAGTTTGTTGGAATGATCTGAGTCCCCCCGAATGACCCACGATCACGTAGTAGGGTTGCTATCTCCAACATCGCCGTGGGTTTTAGTACCATCTCGTTTCCGCCGAGATAGTAGCCTTGTGGGTCGCGCGTCCAGGAGGGAATCTCAATTCCCAGCGGGTCACCGAGCCGTTCCCGAGCCTGCCGAAGAAGGCTCTTCCCCGTAGCTTCCGCAAGAGCGGCCCCGAGGATGTGTGTGGAACCTGTGGAGTACAGCATGCGCGTCCCGGGTACTGCCACCATCGGACGGGTCAGAGCGTCTGCAATCCAGTTTTTTGAACTCACCCAATCACCGTAATTGGTGCCGGAAGTCCTTTCGAGACCGGCTCGCAGTGTCACCAAATCCTCCATAGTAATCTCGGCTGCTCCGGGAGTGGCATCTGGTGGAAGAATGCCGGGTGCGACCTCGCCAATAGTCGAAGTGATCGATGGGATTTCGCTGTTTTCGATCGCCGCCCCGAGAAGCAAGGAGACGATGCTCTTTGAGCAGGATTTGATGTTTGCCGGTCGGTTGAGACCGGGGCCGCGAGGCGCCTTGGCAAAGACCGTGTCGTCGCCTTTTCTTACCTGGATGGAATGTAGCTGCGGGAGCTGACCAATCGCTTCGCTTAGTGCACCAGACTGTGCCGTCGCGATGTGCGGAGCAGCAAGTGCAGCAGTCGCGACTGCAACAAATTGTCGGCGGCTGATCATACCAACACATGTGGTCACGTTTGCCGGATTTTCCAGTTGCGCTGGTCTCTAATGTTGTGAACGTCAACTGCCTTAGTCTCAGCGCAACTTCCGAGCTGATAAACGTACGCTCCGGGCTTGGTGCGGTCATTCACCGCACTCGATTTCGACGACTGCCAAGCGGACGCAAGCTGCCTTTGACCTCGACACAACGAATGGCCGCTTCGCTTTTCAACCGGACATTTCAGGTTCTTTCATCGGATGGTTTCTGCAAAGATGACTTCGCTGACTGCTTCGACGTCTGGCCCCCGTAGAACTGGAATAAAATGGACCGCAGAACCTTCACTAGTTTGTCGGCCGCATCGCTTCTCTGCGCTCCCCGCCAGATTTCCGCTCGGCGGCCACAACATGTCACGATTATTGGGGCAGGCAGTGCAGGATTGACAGCGGCTTATCACTTAACGAACGCAGGCATCCAGGTTCAAGTTCTGGAAGCAGCGAACAACTGGGGAGGTCGCATCAAACGCCTGTCCGACTTTGCAGATATACCTCTCGATCTTGGGGCGGAGTGGATACACGACGATCCAAGTGTTTTGGGGCGCATCGTAGGAAAGGGCAAAACTGATCTGGGCGTTAGAACAATCGACTACAGACCCCAGACTTTTCAATTCTGGCACAACGATCAACTGAACGATTTTAATGCGCTTCGGAATTTCTATCATGAGGTCAAGTTCTACGACACAACTTGGTACGGATTTTTTGAGAGATTCATTTTACCAACTGTCAAAGATAACATCGCATTGGGCGCTAGGGTCACGCAAGTCGCGGTGCATGGCATGCGCCTATCCGTTAGGCTCAGCGATGGTCGAAACCTTGAGACAGACAAGTTACTGGTCACGGTTCCGTTGTCAGTTCTTCAACGTGGACTAATCACATTTTCGGACCAGCTCACGCCTCCAGACATGGCTGCACTTCAGGACATCGTATACGGCTCTGGTTTCAAAGCACTCCTGAGGTTCAATCAACGGTTCTACCCTGACATATTGTTTGAAGGGTCTCGCGCTAGCGTACTGGCCGACACATGGGCGGAAAAAATCTACTACGACGCTGCCTTTGGTAAACCAACCCGCCAGAATATCCTGGGTCTATTTTCTGTCTCAGAAGGGCCAACACGTCGGTCAGCTCTTGGTGAGAAAGCATTGGTCAATGACATCCTCGCTGAGTTAACCGAGATGTTCGGAAGCGTTGTCAGGGACACGTATGTTGGAGGCGTGATCCAGAATTGGAGTGCTGAGAGCCATATTCTTGGTAGCTATTCGATGGAGAACAACAGCGACTATGATATTGATGAAATCCTCAAACCCGTGGCGGGTAAGGTGTTCTTTGCCGGAGAAGCATTGGGAGGAGACGAGCAATCTACAGTTCAAGGTGCAGCGTTTTCCGCAATCTCGGCTGCGAGCAAATTGCTTGAATAGTCGGGGCGTCGATTGGCCAGCATAATCGACTTTCAAGTACTGCGTAGCATCCGGTACTTTGGGCTCGAAATCGGACTTTTGGGTAGTTCTCCGAGCGTTGATCGGATGCATCGATCAGGCTAGCGTCTAGTCACTCAGGGGAGGAGTAGTTTATGTCAGGCAAAACTCAAAATGTTGAGCGTATGCATGAGGCATGGGCGAAGTGGAACGACACGAAGGGAGCTGAGCCGTCAATGTGGAAGGACTATATGTCCGACGACGTAAAACTATTCTCTCTTTCAGACGGTGATCAACAGACCCCGTTTACTGCCGCACGGCAGGGCTTCAGCGAAGTTGAAGTCTATCTCGAAGGCCTTGTCGGGACATTCTCCATGGATCACTGGCGGATAGATGAAACGGTTGCCGAAGGCGACCGCGTCGTCGGTATCGGTTCGACAGGCTGGACGCACAAGCAGACAGGGAAATCATTTGTGACACCAATTGTCATCGTTACGCGCTGGCGAGATGGAATGATCTGCGAGTACAGCGAGTACTATGATACGGCGAGCATTGCTGCCACAACGGTTTAGGCCCACGCCAAGCCGCCCAGAACATCTTTATCTAAAGGAGCCAACTTAAACGGCCGAGGAGCGGACCGAAGCGAGCTTTCGCTGCGCTTGCACCAATATCCGCTATGACCTTGCCCACATGCTGATGCCTCAGCTTGGATGGATCAAACGCGCCCCGTCATTGTAGACCTGTTTCCATTTGATGATCGAATACGATTTTCTGAGGCCAGTCGGCCAAAACGGGTCTTCATGCACTAATTGCTCCACGTCGTCCTCTGAGTCAGCTTCCACAATCCATAGGCCGTCGCGGCCTTGACCTTCGGCGTCGGACAAAGGGCCAGCTACCTCTATTTTGTCCGCGTTCCTCTCTAAGAAATCGAGGTGCTTGGCCATTTGCGTTTTGCGGATATCTGGATCGGCGTCTGGTGCGTCTTCGAACAGGATGATGAACTTCATTTGTTTTCTCTCCTCCAGTTTTGTGAGACCAAAACTGCCACAGTAAAACTGAAGATTGAGTCAGCAATATCGGCAAGTTACTTTGCAAAAATGCAGAGACACGATTGGAACGATCTCAAGTACCTCTTGGCGCTTCACCGCGAAGGAAAGCTGACCGAAGCAGGGCGGACGGTTGGCGTTAGTGATACAACCGTAGCCCGTAGGATAAAGACGCTCGAAGAGGCACTGGCGACAACACTGTTTTTGCGTAGCGCAAATGGACGGTACGAACCAACGGACGCGGCGCTGCAGATTCTGTCACACGCCGAGAGCATCGAGGCAAGTCATGCTGCGATAAGTGCAATTTCAGGCGACAGCACCAACACGGTTTCGGGTTCCGTGCGCTTGAGCGCCGTTCCTGTTATCGTAAACCGTTTTCTTGTTCCTCAGCTCCCACTTTTGACCCGTCTGCATCCAGACCTCAGCGTCGAGCTTGTTCCGAGTTCGGACAATCTGGACTTGTCCAAGCGTGAAGCCGATCTTTCCGTGCGCTTTGCACGTCCATCTGATGGGGGTCTGCGCACCAAAGCCCAAAAGCTGGGCGAAGTGTCATTTGTTGCTTGCGCCGCAAGCTGTATCTCGCCCAAGCAATATGGGACATTGAGCTGGATCACCTATGACGAGGCACATTCTCGCCTGCCGCAGGCGCGTTGGCTTGAAAGTACGGCGAAGTCTGAAGACCTGCGTGCCGGTTTGCGGGTAACGGATGTTGAGACGGCGCTGCAGGCCGTTGTGGCGGGCATTGGAAAGACGCTACTGCCAAGAGCAGTCGTGTTGTCCGATCTACGATTGCGAGCGATCGAGCCAGAAGATTGCGCCAAGTTTCCAAGCAGGGAGGTTTGGATGTTGTCGCATGTGGATCAGACATCAAGGGTGTCAATTACGGCAGCCAAAGAGTGGCTAATGAGTTTGAGCTGGCACTGACGCGCGACCTAGTAGCGGCTATTCATACGAGGTACAGCATAGCTCAAGACGAACTTTCAGACTACCTTATCTGCGAGGCGTTCGGATGCCAGTTTCATGCGGCGTGATCTGCTATTAAACCGTCGAGTTTGACTGACTGCTCATCCAAAATCTATTGCAGCCTTAGAGTCCCCCTCAAACACAGGGCGCATAAAATATCGGACGTGGCGTTTGATGCACCCAGTCTCACGAGCAAATCTGAAGACGGCCTGGCACTCTTCGTCTGTCTCAATTTTTTGCCGGTAGCTTTCGTATTCAGCTAGGCTTTGGAAAGAAAAGGATGCTGTCGCAAAATCGCTGGGGCCCTCATGGGGCAAAAGGTATCCATGGTGCTTCCCGCCAAAGCGGTCAACAAGTGCAATCCAGGACCGGGCATATGCTTCAAACTCTGTGAGTTTTCCGGGCGTAATCTCATATTGAAGAAAGCATGTAATCATTTTTTGCCCCAGTTAAACAGCATCCGTTCCTGCCTCATGTAACAAAACAAAATAAGTTTCTTGAACCTGTTTGTTCATTGCGACGTGCAAACTATTCAGCGGTTCGGTCCGCTTTTCGACGTAATCCCATGCGTCCAGCGAGGCCTGATGGGAGTGAAGACACATCTCAAGCACGATAGCTACGTTAGGAAAACGTGTATCGTAGCCTTCGTTATGTGCACGTCGCCAGAGCCGATGCGAAATCAAGTGCCCAGCTTCGTTAAGATGGCCGCAAAAGGCATCGAATGCAGTCTTGAAGGTTGTGAGATTGTATCCCGACCTCAGGTTGAAGGCTCCAAACATCGAGCAAGTTTTTGGCGTCTGTTCCGTCATTCTTCGGTTTCCGGCTTTTTAGCTAGACCATCTTTGATCCACGAAATCAGGCATTGCTTTGGCGTTCACGGCATAGCGCTGTTGAAAACCGGTCATTCGCCGCGCCGCCAAACTTTGCACTTATGGGCTCGATGCAGTCGTTCGCCTTGCTCGGCGTGAACGACTGCTATGCGGGCTGCATATGCAGTATCCCGACCATGTGCTCAAGGTCGGGAATGGGCCGTCCGCTCAACTTTGCAAAGTCCGTCCTCTGCGATTGTCGGACATTGTCGTTGCCCTCGATGAGCGCAATTATTCAGTCAATGTGCAGGTCATGTTCCAACCCAATACAGAACTTAAGAATCGCTCTGGCCCTTCACTACACCAAACCCATCCGTCTCGGGCCTGCCAGCTGCCGCCGGCGCAATCCTCGTTCGAATGCATTCAACCGCGTCCATTGATTACAAGTTTCACAGCGGTGCTGACCCCGTCTGCGACGGCGGTGGGTTGTGGTTCATAGCGAGCCTCGTCACCAGGTTGATACTTTCCGGTTCGAACCAGCATAGCCGTGCCCAAGCCCGCCTTCAAAGCACCGGCGATATCGCTTTCGGCATCATCGCCAATCATTGCTACCTCAGCGGGCGCCAGCCTCATGCTTTGCGCTGCAGAGTGGAAAAACGCTGGCGAAGGCTTCCCAAACAAAAAAGCATTTTTACCGCTCGAATACTCAAGCGCCCGGACGAAAGCGCCAGCATCCAGGCTCAATT
>NZ_JBQFOU010000045.1:0-5495 GCF_056533845.1 Ruegeria sp. F5
ATCGAAGTGGCACACATGATCCGCAAAGGTCAAATCACGCCCGGAGTCTGTCCGTTTCGGCAATTTGCAGAGCTGGCCGCTTAGCCCGCCGGTACCATGCCATCGCTGTCGCCAGTAAAAACTTCGCAACAGATCCTCTCCCCTGCCCGCTTAACGCGCAAAATTTAAATCTTTTGCCTATTACCCACTCTGACGTACAAGTCACAATTACATGTGATAAGTGTCTTTCCTGCCTCGTCGGCCTTGCCGCGCATGGCGGAAAGGAACCTTGCAGACGGTTAATCCAAACAACCCGGTCTTGCCGAGGCGGTCTCGGGTCAGCCACCCCAAAAGACCACGGCTACCAAACTGCTGATGCAGGCCCGATGGGAAACCACAATCGACCGGCAATCCGCGCGTGGCGCAAGGCCGGACGGTTACTCTGATTGCCCTGAACTTGGCCGGCTTCACGCATCAGGCCGCGCAGGCCCTGATCGATTTCTGTGGTGTACTTCTGATCACAGAAGGCCGCCGAACGTCGCCCCCCCCTACGGGCCGCGCTACAGAATCCTGACCCGGGCAGGTTCCTGATCAAAGCCGCCTTGCACCACTCCCTCGCATGGGCGCAGAAATGCTACGTCGACATCGCAGAAGCTCTGCCCGCAGATCTCTTGGCCTAAACCTAGAAAGCAATACGCCGGGTAGATCACCCGGCGTTTCACCCAATCTAACCAGCAGTGGGACAACCCTTACCCGTGGGTAAGATCGTCCTCTTCCTGCAACTCGTCGATCAGGGAAGCGATAGCCTTCTCCAGTTTTCCACGATCCACACGCGTGAAGTCCAAATCATACCTCAGCTCGATCCGCCCGCTGGAGGCCGAGCATTTCGCGACCCCTGCCCTCCCCGAGACCTGGAACGTCGTCTTGGCCCGGCGTGTCTTACCCGTACCCGCCGCGGCCGGCTTCTTCACAACCGCGGGTTCGGACGTGACAAAGCTTCGCAGAATCTCCACCTCGCGCGGTCCGTCACGATCCGGTTCGCTGATCAGCGCGGTGCTGACATGACGGATCAGCCCCGGGTTGGCATCGAGTTTCCGCTTCAACTCAACCCCCACATTGCGCGGAATGTCGTTTGGGTGTTGCAGCACCTTGTCCAGCATCATCAGAAGACTGGCAAAGGACCGGATGTAGCTGCGCTTCGTGTAGCTCGCGGATTTGAACAGGATCGCCACCGCTTTGTCGACATCGGCGCAGTCGTTCGACGGGTTTTCGGCAAAGGCCCGCGCCAGCGCGCCCATTTCGGCAAATGAGATATCCTTGCGAATCAGGTTCTCATCCACCATGCGCCGGTAGCTGTCGTGCAATTCGGCGGCCTCGGAAATCCCCGAAGGAATTTTGGCGTAGAGATCATCGCCGGTTTCCGCATGCAACGCGCGATAGGCGGACAGGCGGCGCATGCCCTGGATCAGATCGTACCGGCCGTCCGGGCGACGTTCAAGCCGGATCGGGTTCGACAATCCGATATCGCGGATCGACTCTTTCAACTCGTCCAGATCCGGGTCGGGGCCGGGCTTGCGGTCGCGGGTCAGCTTCTCCGTCACCACGTCGGCCAAAGCCACATGTTCCGTCACGAGGCCCTCTGCGCGCAACCGGACCAGCTCATGCGCCAGCCGGTCGTTTTCGGCTCGGATCGTATCCTCGGTCGATTGCTGGTCGCGCAGGGCATCCGCGTTTTCGGAAATGGCCGCGGCCATCGGGCCGCGCCGTTTATCCAGAACCTTGTCCGGGATCTTGCCAACAGGGATATCCTCCATGGCCGGCATGTCAATGTCGAACATTCTACGTTTACGGCTCATGCGTCATCCTCCAGCTTGTCCCAGGTCGAATGCATCACGCCCCGGAATTCTTCATATACATTGTCAAAGGTCGATCGCGCGCGGCGCCAGGTCTCGCGCGTCATCTCGCGGTAGTCCATCTCGTAAACCGAACTCAGGAACCGGCCGGATTGTTCCACCGCACGGGTCATTTCAACCGGGTGTTCCGCGACATGTTCGCCGAACACCTTTTTGAACGCGTCGAACATGGCAAGATGCAGCGCGTTGCCGGGCTCGTATCGCGTCAGCAGGAAGCGCAGTTCGCAGAAGGTTTTCGGAAGGCCGATCTTACCCGTGGGTAAGGTCTTGTCGAAACCATAGGCCAGATCCTCGAGCGCCTCGGCCAACTGGCCGATGAAGGAGGTGGTGGAATCGTATTCCCAGTAACCGGGGCCCGAGGGGATATACAGCATATCCGCCGCAAACACTGCGTTCATCGACTGGTACCCAATCGCCGGGGGGCAATCGAACAGGATCAGGTCATAGGCATCGTCGGGGATTTGATCCAGATAGCGCGACACGGCGGCAAAGAACGACCATTCGGGGTTCAGGTGCCGATACTGGGCGGAGGCGAACTCGACAAAGGCCGCGTTGGCGCAGGACGGAATGGCGTCGATGGTCGACCACGACGTCTGCTTGATGAAATCGGAGATGCGCAGGTCGCCCAGACCCATGCCGGTGATCGAGTGGGGCAGTTCGCGGCGGGGCAGGGCGGTGCCGGATTCGGCGGCGGCGGGGCGTTTGTTCATCCGCTCGGTCTCGCGGATCAGGTCGCGGGCCATGATGCCCCAAACGGTGAAATCCTCGGCCACGTCGGTCAGGCCCATGGAATGGCTGAGCGTTGCCTGCGGGTCGAAATCCACCACCAGCACGCGGTAGCCATCCAGCGCGGCGGCATGGGCCAGATGCAGGGCCACGGTGGACTTACCTGCACCGCCTTTAAAATTGGCCACCGCCGCGCGAATAGCGCGCTTGCCGGCAGGGCGGGGCGGCATCAGGGATTTGCGGTTCACCTTCAGCCGGCGGCGCAGCTCGTTCACCTCTTCCAGGCTGAACCAGCGCTGGCGGCCTTCGGGCTCGACCTCGCCACCGGGCAGGGACGGGTCAGCGGCCAGCTTGCCGCGAAAGGTGGACTGATTCACCCGGAAGATCAGTTCCGACACCTCCCAGCTTGAAAAACGACGGAGGGTCTTCTCCATCTCGGGACTGAAGGTCTGCTGGCGAATCCAGCCCTGCAGCTTAAGGGACTGGTTGCGCAATGTGCTCAGGTCTTCGTGCGTGTACATGCCTCGGGTCTCTTAGTTTTGGACGCTAAACGTTATGTGTTTTCTATTTACGCCCGATTTGCGCTTTACGCAAAAGAAATTATGATCATAGTGTGATCTTACCCACGGGTAAGAAAACAAGGGCTTCGGGCGTCTGAACCGATTCGTCAGACAAGGGGGCCCAGCCGGACGCCGCACCGTGCTTCCACATCAAGATTTAGGGGGTCGCATTACGGCCATTTGGCGCATATAGGGGGACAAAAGGCGCCAATACGGGGTCACTCAGGATGCCCCCCATCACCAATAATTCACCGTTTTTCTTTATTTGATTTGCGGTCAAGAGGTCGCCTGACCTCGCTGTTTTCACTCTTTGCTTGACAGAATCGAAGCTTTGGACGCTAATCAGGGCATCAAAATGAAAAGCGTTGGCAAACGGCGCTGAACTGGCGGAGACCATCCGCCCGAGGCAGACAGAACGGTGAGAAAAGGGATGCAGGTTGCAAAACCCGTCGGGCGCAATGCACCGGCTCTGAAATACGATATCCTGTCGGCGCTGGCCGTCCATGCCTTGTCGGGGGACAAGCATCGGCAACGCAGCGTCTTGCGGCTGGTCGCCTTGATCACCACCCGGTACAACTGGCGAAAGAACGAGCTTTCGATCGGGCGCGAGGAGATTGCGCGGCTTTGGTCCGTGAACGAGCGGACGGTGAAACGCGAGATGGCGAAGTTTCGGACCATGGGTTGGATCGCCGTCAAACGGCCCGCCGCGCGGGGGCGGGTCGCGGTCTATGAGCTGGACCTGAAGCAGGTGATGATCGACACATCCGACGTCTGGCCGGTGATCGGCCCGGATTTTCAGGCCCGGATGCAGGATGAACCTGAACCCGAGACCAACATCGTTCCGTTCAAAGTCAAACCTCCGGCCCTTGAGGGTACCGATGCCGAGGTCTGGGGGCAGGTTCAGGCGATCCTGCACGGGCGCGACCCCGAGCTTTGGGCCAGCTGGTTTCAGCACCTGACCGAGGCCGAGCGAGCAGGCGGCGTTGTCACCCTGATGGCACCGTCGCGGTTCATGGCGGATTACATCGCGCAGAAATGGACCGGGCGCTTGCTGGCCGCCTATAGCCGCGTCGACCCCGAGGTGCGGATGCTGCGCTTTGAGGCGGCTGAATAGGGTATCTTGCGACGCCTAAGGCGCGGTGACGCGATAGAACCGCGCGGCGGTTTCGCCGAGAACATCCTTATGATGTGTTTCCGGAACCAGAAAACGGTATCGGGAGATCAGCTCCGCATACGTTGAAGACAGGCTGTCGACCGGGAAGTTTGAGCCGAAAATGCAGCGTTCCGGTCGGAATTGCGTCAGGCAGGCCTCGACAATGGGCCGGACGCGGTCGGCGGACCAGCTGTGATCGAACATCCCAAGCCCGGACAGTTTGCAATAGACCTGCGGCAAGGCAGACAGGTTGAGCAGAGCATCGGACCAGCTTTCCAGCCCTGTAGCGGATCGATCATGGGGTGAACCCGCGTGGCACAGGGCAACCCGGGTGTCGGGGGTCTGTTCCAGCACGACTGCGGTCTGGACCATCAGGTCCGGCAGCAATTGCAGATCAAAGGAGAGGCCCCGGTCACCAAGTTGCCTGAGCCCGTCAAGAAAGCGCGGGTTGGTCAGCAGGGCGTTGGTGCCGGATGCCACGTCTTCACCCGGAGAGCGCCCGATGATCTGACGCACGCCGCGCAGCGAGGGCAGGGTCTGCAGCCGGTCCAATTGTGCGCTGAGGTCATCCGCGGTCAGGTCGCAAAACGCCACCTGAACCAGCGGCCAGTCCGGGTAAGTGTCGGCGACGGTTTGCAGCCATTGCGCCTCGGCCCAGGGATCGGTGGCACCGACCTGAATATGGACGGATGCGGTAAACCCGGTAGCCTGAGCATCCCGACGAAATTCGGGCAGCAGGTAATCGCGTTGGATGGGCGAGGGATCCCCGAAAAACCGGACCGCGCCTTTCTCCATCAGCCATGGGTAATGGACGGCGTTCAGATCCCAGAGATGGTGATGTGCATCGATGCTCATGTCGGTTTAAGTCCCGTGCTGCGTGTCAGACTGCTGACATTCTGTTGCGTTCAGAATGCAGAAGGTCAATGAGTATCCGGTTCTAGGTCAGCTTGTTGCCTGCGCATCGGTGATCTGACGAGTGGTGTGGACGTCAAGCTTTATCGCACCTTGTGAGCATAACAGGTAAATTATGCGCGTTATATTTCTGTGGCCCACCTATTGAAAGGGCCACGAAAGGATGTGTCGCAAACTTTTAGAATGGCCAAAGTAGCGACTTACCGCACGCACTCATCCTGCGATCTCGGCAAATTGCCGAAAGCCACATGT
>NZ_JBQFOU010000046.1:0-5117 GCF_056533845.1 Ruegeria sp. F5
CCGATGCATCAATCGTGCTATCGGGGCCAATATCCAGCGAAGCCCAAAAACCGGGATCGTTTATATCTGCATTGGTTAGAGTGATAAAAACCGGCATGTCACAATCCGCTTTTTAATTAGGTCAGTATAGTGCAATCGCTTCTTAGGTACATCTTACCCAATCGGCCGTTCAAACCCAACCATATGCAAAACGACGCATGAGAGCTGGATATGGCAAGCTCGATCCCCCTTGTTCGCAATTCGAAAGAACGGATAACTCTGAGAGGTGTGCTTGCTTCAACCAGCTGCTTAGCGGAGTCAGGCGGCCCAGGGAGGATCGGGCCGCCATTCTCAACAAGCAGATTAGCCGTTGTCTGACGGCAGTATCCCCGCTTCTTGCGCAATCTGAATCTCATCCTGATCCAGAGAACCATCTCCATTGGCGTCCATCATCGTAAATGTATCGGCATCGACATTCGGCGCAACAGCTTGCACCTCTTCAATAGTCAAAACACCATCTCCATTGGTGTCCGCAGATTGCGCTGCGGCCAGAGTGGGCAGTCCGAATGCGACGGCTGCAGCTGCGGCGACAAATTTAGGTTTCATTACGTGGCTCCTAAGTAAACGTTGGGTGGTTATGTCCGGACAGGCACCAGAAACACCCAAACGCATTGGGCTTCACCCGCAATGAGTGTGTAGGTCTGTTTTGCGCCAATCTCCGCGTGTTTGTGAGAGTCGCACTCGCAAACACCTGCTCGGCAAAATTCCCCCAATGTGACTAGGCGGTAAGTACCCGGTTCGAAACAAGCCACACGGCAAGGCTCCGCTTAGAATTCGCAGACTCGAAATGCATCAATGTCGACTTCGAGTCATCTGTTGGAATCCGATTGCGTTGCTGTTGCACCGATTGCTCTAAGGCAATCAATGTAGTCACCGAATGCAGCTGCTCCGCTCTCCGCGAGGCTATCTACGCGATTCTTGACCTTGTGTTGATGTCGACTATCCCGCAAAAATAGACAGGATCGCCATTTCTCAAACGATTGTGAGGGTTTATGAAGCGGCGTAGTATGATGGTCGGCAGCGGGGCACTGGGAATGGTGGGATTGCTCGGGATGAATAGGGCAACTGCCAATTCTGGGTTCTACGTACCGCCGGAAGAAGATCCTCACCAGCTTACTTTCATGCAATGGCCCGTAAACCGCATGGTTCATCCTGACCCTGTCTTCCTCGATATGGCTCAGCAGACGATTGCCGATATTGCGAATGCAATCAGCGAGTTCGAGCCGGTGAAGATGCTCAGTGCGGCTGAGGATCACGCAGGGGCACAGGCAAAGCTTTCGGGAAAAGTAGAGTTATGGGACATCGCCACTGAAGATCTCTGGTGCCGCGACGCAGGACCGATCTTTGTGGTAGACGGCGCTGGCGGTCTTGCCATCAGCCATGTCCAGTTCAATGGCTGGGGGGGGGAAAAACAAGTGAATGCCCGCGATAGCCTGATTGCCGAGCGTGTTGCCGAACGTCTGGGGCTGCAGCTCTTGCCAACCGGATTACGCGGAGAAGCAGGGGGCGCGGAGCAGGATGGGCATGGTCTGTTGATTGCACACGAAAGCAGCTGGGTGAACGACAACAGAAATCCCGGCCTCAGCCGCGACGAGATCGAGCGCCGGTTGCTGACCGCCTACGGCGCTGACCGGATGATCTGGTCGCCTGGTGTCTGGGGCGAGGACATCACCGATTATCACATTGACAGTCTTGCGCGGTTTTCTGGTCCGGGGCGTGTACTGATCAATCTGCCGGATGACCCCGATCTGGAAGACCCGTTCAATTTCGCTGCCGTTGAAACACATGATGTGCTTGTCGCAAGCGGTTTGGATGTGGAGGTCATTCCTGAGCCGGTGATCCGCCGGGTGAGCAGCATCGATTTCGTAGCCTCCTATGCAAACTACTATGTCTGCAATGGGGCGGTGATTGCCGCCGAATTTGGAGACCGAGAAACCGACGAGATCGCGCGAGAAGCTCTTGCGCGGCGCTATCCCAGGCGGGAGATCGTAACTTTGAATGTTGACCCATTGGGTGAGATGGGTGGCGGTATCCATTGCGCAACCCAGCAGATGCCCGCCGTATGATCTGGTTTTCGCGTAAAGCCAGCATCATCGAGGCCGCTGCCGCGCCTTGCTGCACCCGCGCTAAAGTCCGTTCTGAGCCCATAGTTCTGAATGCTGCGTACAGTACTATGGACTGCTATTCGTTCAATTCTTCGCCCAGCCACTCGATAAGCTGATCGGTGTTTGGGTGAACGTGACGGGATCCACCGCGAAAGACGGAAATTTCCGTCGGGCGAGCGATCGTTTCGTTACAAGGTCTTATGAGCTTGCCTTCTGCAATCATCCCCTCGGTGGTTCTGCCCCAACCGAGAGCGATGCCTTGACCGGCTACAGCAGCTTGGAGAACTAGTGGATAGCTATCAAACGACACATATTTGGGACGATTGGCCGTGTCGACGCTGACAGCTTCGAACCAGTCGTCCCAGCCTGCCCAATCTTGCGGCATGACAGCATGGACTAATAACGGAAACCGTCCAACCTCATTCGGCTTAAGAGGTAGCTTTGCGTCCGCGACCAGCGACGGAGCACAAACCGGAAAAATGTCATCCGCTGCCGTAAAGGCCAAACGGGCCGACCCCGAAGCGCGGCCAGATGTCTGCATGGCCACGTCAAATGCCTCGGAGGTTTCGGTCAGTGGATTGAGGCTGCTAACGACGCGCAGTTCAACACCTGGGTGGCGTTCGTGAAATCGGGCCAGACGCGGCATAAGCCAGTAGAACGCTTCACATAGTTGGCAGTGCAAAATCAGTTCAGCAGACCGACGCTTTCCCTGAATTGCGGCTACCTCGGTTGTGATATCGGACAGAGCCGCGCCAACGACCCTGCCAAGCCGCCGCCCGGCATCGGTCAGAAATACAGCACGGTTGCGTCGCTCGAAGAGCGTGACGCCTAACTCCCGCTCCAATGCAGCGATCTGCTTGCTCACCGCTGTCTGTGTCATCCCAAGTTCCTCCGCTGCACTGGAAAAGCTCTCATAACGAGCCGCAGCTTCGAATGGTCGAAGACGAGAGAGAGGGGGATGTGACATGGTCGGAAATCCATTCCTTTTAGTCATGCAAATGGGTGAAAAATTCCTTTTTCACATGAGAGCATACATGCTTTCTGGTCAATAGTGTAATGGAGATCGGTAGCCGAGATGACGTTGACGACAACCAAAAGCCAGACCAGTCTCGCCATCTTCGCGATCATTGCCGCCGTTGCTGCTCTCTCTCTCGGCGACGCGCTGATCAAAGGAACCGGGCTGTCGCTTCCGTTGTGGCAAATGTTCATTTTGCGGTCATGCATGGTCGTGCCCATGCTCTGGTGGCTAACACACCGTCGCGGAGGGATAAGACTGGAGAATCCTGCTTGGGCCGTCCTTCGCGGCATTCTGCTCGTGCTCATGTGGTTGAGCTATTACTCAGCTTTGCCGCTTATGCCCTTATCGCTGGCAGCGGCGGCCTACTACACGGGCCCGCTTTTCATCGTCGCGTTGGCTGCAAGCGTTGCGGGCCGTTGGCCTCGGCACCGCGCCATCTTCGCAATCGCGGCAGGCTTCATTGGAGTGCTGCTCATTATCCAACCTGATACATCAGATCTTGCGCTCGGAACGCTCATGCCGATCATCGCAGCCGGTCTTTATGCCGGTGCAATGGTGCTGACATCGGTCAAATGCCGCGACGATGATCCATTCAGTCTGGCACTTGTGTTGAATGTTGCGTTCATAGTCAGCGGGGCTGTCCTAGGCGCTTTTGCTGGACAAGATGGATCGTTTATTCTCGGCCCATGGCAGATGGTAGACTTGCGACTGCTGGTCACGCTTATGGCGCTCGCGGGGTTTATCTTGATCGGCAGTGTTGGAGCAGCGGTTGCCTACCAGCTCGGGCCACCCAATACAGTCGCAGCTTTCGACTACAGCTATCTCGTGTTCAGTCTGATCTGGGGCGGTTTGTTTTTCGCGGAGCTGCCCAACTCCTTGGGTTTGATTGGTATTCTGGTCATAATTGGCGCGGGTCTCTTGGCACTTCCGAGCCAAAGTAGGAGGAATAGTTGATAGCTTGAGCTCTGCGAGAGCCAACACTCGCCCTGCTGCTCCCAATTTACACATTGTTCGGATAGTGTTGAAAAAGTCAGTTTTTGGCGAAAGCCAGTGGAAAAGCAGGCCATGGATCGACGTCACGAGATTTCGGCCAGAGGGTCGGCCAAATCATCAATGCGGCGCTGTATGTGGCGATCATGACCTGTTGAGCGCAAACCGACACGACTTTTCTCATGTTCTGAATTTTTGCGGAAAACTAAGAGCCAGGAAATTCTGACTTTTTCAACACTATCTCCGCAGTGAAGACATTGACCACAATTCAATCAATGTCCGGTATGGGACGCATTGCTTGCTCACGCGAAAGGCAGCGAGCTGCATGCACCAAAACAAAAAAATCTCAAAAATATCTGCCCGCTCCAGGACAACAAACAGGCAATACATTGATTAGAAATGGTTTTTTGCGACACAGGGATCATCTTTCGCCTCTCTAGCTCTAGAAAGCATTCCCTGTCGAAAAAAAATCCCCGAATGATTGGAGGGCGGGTCTAGCCGAAAACGTAATGCAGACTTTTACCCGCCCCCTCACCCGGGCACCAAATTTATCTGCTCAAAGATGAAACCTACTATCCTGCAACCAAACTTTCCAAGCTACTGGCTATGGTAATAAGGATGTCGCGATATTCGCGACGGAGCGCTGCTGTAATACAAGCCAAACGTCACAAGACTCGAGACAATAGAGCACCAAATGGGAGACAGGTTTCAATTCATCGTCACCGTTTCGGATATGGCAATGTCTTGAATTTAGTTACGTGGTTTAGGATTTTCTTCATTTTATCCACCCGATCGTTGGTGACGCAGAACCTCAAAATCACCGTGTTCTGGCCATTTGCAAAACAGCAGCTTGGGGAGCGCATTTGCTGTTCCAATTTCGGTCAACTCGTACTCCGGTCCACGTGCTTCACCCTCCACACCAAGCGCGCCAAGTCTTGTAACAACAATGAAGCCTTTCGCCTGAA
>NZ_JBQFOU010000047.1:0-5102 GCF_056533845.1 Ruegeria sp. F5
AAATACCACTTAGTTTCTTGCCGATCTCCATTGCTTACCTCCCTGATCGCAATTATTGAGACGTTTTGTATCAAAAAACGCTAGTATATTTGTTGTAACTTGTATAGACCTTTTTTCAACGACCTTGGGAGGAGACAATCATGGAAGTGGCTTTTACCGTTGACCAACATCGAGCATTTGGTCAGTTGAACACTTGCCAACGCATTCCAGACCCCCAATCGACTCATGAGGACCTGGTTGATTGGCAATATCCTTCGGAGACGTACTCAGACCCAAGGTTTTGCTCTAAATGCAAACCGATGGGCCATGCATCGACCGATGTTTCACAACTGGTCACGGCGCCTCCCCCATCGAATTCAATTCATGGACCTCAAGCCATCTCAGCGAGGGTTGGGACACAATTGAATCTGTCACATAGGGCGTAATCCAGACTTATTTGGTGTAGAAATGACATTCGACTACATAATAGTTGGGGCAGGCTCTGCGGGGTGTGTCATCGCCAATCGGTTGTCCGCAGACCCGAAAATCAGGGTTCTTTTACTGGAAGCTGGCGGCAAGGATATCAACCCGTGGATTCACATCCCGGTCGGGTATTTCAAAACCTTGCACAACCCCAATACCGACTGGTGCTACAAGGCCGAACCCGATCCCGGCTTGAACGGCCGCGCAATCGATTGGCCACGCGGCAAAACACTCGGCGGATCCTCGTCGATCAACGGGCTGCTTTACGTCCGCGGTCAGAAGGAAGACTATGACCGCTGGGCGCAACTGGGCAATACCGGCTGGTCCTGGGACGACGTGCTGCCGCTGTTCAAGCGGTCCGAATGTCACGAAGACGCGGACCCGGAAATTCATGGGAAAGATGGGGAGCTGGCCGTCTCGCTGATCCGGGCCAAATCCCCCATCTCAGAAGCGTTCATCGAGGCCGCCGTTGAAATGGGCGTGCCCCGGACCGATGACTACAATGGTGAGCAACAGGAAGGCGCAGGCTATTTTCACCAGACCGCGCGCAAAGGGTTTCGCTGTTCTTCGGCCAAGGCGTTCCTGACCCCGATCAAGGGCAAGCGCCAGAACCTTGAAATCATCACCCATGCCCACACGACAGGTCTTGTCTTCGCATCGGACGCCCCCAACCAGGTCACCGGCGTAGCCTATGATCGCAAGGGCCAAGCACAGAAGGCGATCCTAAAACCGGGTGGCGAAGTGATCCTGTCCACCGGAGCCATCGGGTCCCCACAACTGCTTGAAGTGTCGGGCATCGGCAATCCGGATGTCCTGCGCGCGGCTGGGGTCGAAGTACGTCACGCACTTCCCGGTGTGGGCGAACATCTGCAGGATCACCTGCAGATCCGGCTGGTCTACGAAGTTAATGTGCCCACCCTGAACGACGCAATCAATAACATCTTCCACCGCGCCGGGATTGGTATCGAATACGCCCTGCGTCGAACTGGACCTATGAGCCTTGGCGCTTCTCAGGTGGCGATTTTTGCAAAGTCGATGAAGGGTCTGGAAACCCCCGACATCCAGTTCCATTTCCAGCCGCTGTCAGCTGACAAACCGGGGATCGAGATGCACCCGTTCTCGGGCTTCACCTCTTCCGTCTGTCAATTGCGGCCGGAAAGCAGGGGGCATATCCACATCAGCTCACCTGATGCGCATGTCTATCCCAAGATCGTTCCAAACTATCTGTCGACCACCGGCGATCAGCTTTGCGCAATCCGCGCGGTCAAGTTTGCCCGTGCCATGACAAAGACCGACGCACTCTCACCCTTCGTTGTGCGAGAGCACGTGCCCAAAGGCGAGGTCATAACCGATGAGGACCATCTTGAGGCTGCGCGAAACATGGCACAGACGATCTATCACCCGACATCAACCTGCAAGATGGGTGTCGATGATCGGGCAGTGGTCGATCCACGCCTGCGCGTGCGCGGCATACGTGGCCTACGGGTCGCGGATGCGTCGATTATGCCAGACATTGTCAGCGGCAACACCAATGCCCCGGCCATCATGATCGGCGAAAAATGTAGCGACCTGATCCTCGAGGATCGTCGCGGAACTGTTTAACCCAATTCCCCATTTTCCCCTGCTGAGGAGACAGACCAATGAAAATGACAACTGAAGAGGCCTTTGTCAAAACGCTGCAAATGCACGGTATCAAGCATGCGTTTGGGATCATCGGATCGGCGATGATGCCGATTTCGGATATTTTTCCTGCGGCCGGCATTACATTCTGGGACTGCGCGCATGAGTGTACCGGCGGCATGATCGCGGACGGTTATACGCGTGCAACGGGCGAGATGTCGATCATGATTGCGCAGAATGGCCCCGGCATCACCAACTTTGTCACTGCCGTGAAAACGGCCTACTGGAACCACACTCCGCTGCTCTTGATCACACCACAGGCTGCGAACAAGACCATCGGTCAGGGCGGATTTCAGGAGATGGAGCAGATGCGCATGTTCGCGGACTGCGTTGCCTATCAGGAAGAATTGCGTGACCCAACCCGTGTGGCCGAGGTTCTGAACCGCGTGATCATGCAAGCCAAGCGCGCATCCGCCCCCGCGCAGATGAACATCCCGCGGGACATGTGGACCCAGGTTGTCGACATCGAACTGCCCAAGATCGTCAACTTCGAACGTCCATCGGGCGGCACACAAGCCGTCGAAGATGCAGCCGCGCTGCTATCGAAAGCCGAACGTCCGGTGATCCTGAATGGTGCCGGAGTGGTATTGTCCAAGGGCGGCATCGCCGCGTCTCAGGCTCTGGCCGAGCGTCTGGACGCCCCGGTTTGCGTTGGCTATCAGCACAATGACGCCTTCCCGGGCAACCACCCGCTGTTTGCCGGCCCTCTGGGCTATAACGGCTCGAAAGCAGGGATGGAGCTGATCAGCCAGGCCGACGTTGTCCTGTGTCTGGGCACCCGTTTGAACCCATTCTCGACCTTGCCGGGCTATGGCATCGACTACTGGCCGACGGATGCGAAAATCATCCAAGTTGACATCAACCCTGATCGCATTGGCCTGACCAAGGACGTCTCAGTTGGAATCGTGGGTGACGCGGCGTTGGTGGCGAACGGCATTCTGGGCCAACTGGCGGATGACGCTGGTGATGCGGGCCGGGATGCGCGGAAGGCAAAGATCGCCCAAACCAAATCCGCTTGGGCGCAGGAATTGAGCTCTCTGACACACGAAAATGACGACCCGGGGACCACCTGGAATGAGCGTGCCCGTGCCGCCAAGCCGGACTGGATGAGCCCGCGCATGGCATGGCGTGCGATCCAGCAGGCACTGCCGCGCGAAGCAATCATCTCGTCCGATATTGGCAACAACTGTGCCATCGGCAATGCCTACCCATCTTTCGACGAAGGTCGCAAATACCTAGCCCCCGGCCTGTTCGGCCCCTGTGGCTATGGCCTGCCCGCCATCATCGGCGCCAAGATCGGTTGCCCGGATGTGCCGGTTGTGGGTTTTGCCGGTGACGGCGCATTTGGCATCTCGGTCAACGAACTGACCGCCATTGGTCGCGAGGAATGGCCTGCGATCACCCAGATCGTATTCCGCAATTACCAGTGGGGTGCGGAAAAGCGCAACTCGACCCTGTGGTTCGATGACAACTTCGTTGGCACTGAGCTGGATCAGGGTGTGTCTTATGCGGCGATTGCCAATGCTTGTGGTCTCAAGGGTGTGGTTGCACGCACTCAGGAAGAACTGACCGCGGCACTGAACCAGGCGATCATTGACCAGAAGAACGGCATCACCACCCTGATCGAGGCGCTGATCAACCAGGAGCTGGGCGATCCGTTCCGCCGTGACGCGATGAAGAAGCCTGTCCGCGTGGCAGGCGTCGACGCCGCGGATATGGCTGACAGCCAAGTTTAAGTGACATGACAGGGATCCGGGACGCATGACAAAGACACCGATAGAACTGTTGCGTGAAAGCGCCCCGGCAACCCGCCCTGTTATCGCTCTGAGCGAAGGCAGCGACCCTCGCATTGTGAAGGGGGCGCTCGCCGCCCATGCCGCAGGATTGGCAGATATCATTCTGATCGGCCCACAGGCTGAGGTAGAAGCCGAGTTAAAGTCAGGTTGGGCCGAATTAGGCGAAGGGGTATCCATCCATGACCCTTTAACATCTGAATTGACGGCAGAGTTTGCCCGCGAATACCACGCGCTTCGTAAGCACAAAGGTGTAGATGAAGCCGCTGCGCGCAGGGCAGTTGAGACACCTTTGGTTTACGCGGCGATGTTGGTTCGAAGCGGTCGGGCCATAGGCACAGTCGGTGGGGCTGTTCATACCACTGGCGATGTAGTGCGAACCGCAATTCAGGTCATCGGAATGGCTCCGGATGCTGGCATGGTCTCAAGTTTTTTCCTGATGTACCCACCTGATGGCGCCTCCGATGGTGCCCGCGCGATGCTGTATTCGGATTGTGGCCTAGTTATCGACCCTTCAGCCGAAGAGTTGGCGAAGATCGCAGCCGCCTCGGCTGAATCCGCCCGCGCGCTATTGCAAGAAGAACCTAAGGTCGCAATGTTGAGCTTTTCGACCAAAGGCAGTGCGAAACATCCCAAGGTTGATAAAGTAATCAACGCCACCAATCTCCTGCGCGCTGCACATCCTGAGCTGCAGGTAGACGGTGAGTTGCAGTTTGACGCTGCCTTTGTGCCTTCGGTCGGTGAGCGAAAGTCACCTGGATCGTCCGTCGCAGGCCTCGCAAACGTTAAGATATTCCCCAATCTGGACGCAGGAAATATTGGCTACAAGATGACCCAACGATTGGGAGGATATCTTGCGATTGGTCCCGTTTTGCAAGGCCTGGCCAAGCCCGCCAACGATCTCTCGCGCGGCTGCAGCGCCGATGATGTGACACAGATCATCGCCGTTACCGTCCTTCAAGCGCGAGGAGCGCAATAATCGACGCCTGCGGCTAAGGCCGCGGTTTCTTCCATCTGGGCGGATCTGCCAGAACCGCGCCTGGATCAACCGACAGGACCCGCCTATGACCCATCAACAGCCAGTTATCGACACATCGCCAAAGGTCTCGGACGAGGTTCGCAAGACCACCTGCTACATGTGCGCCTGTCGGTGCGGCATCAACGTTC
>NZ_JBQFOU010000048.1:0-4469 GCF_056533845.1 Ruegeria sp. F5
CCCCGCCCGATGTCGGGCGGGGTTTTTGTGATTTACTCTGCGGCGTCTTCGTATTCTGACATCGGGGGGCATGTGCAGACGAGGTTTCGGTCGCCGTATGCGTTGTCGACGCGGTTGACGGGGGACCAGTATTTGTCGACGCCCATGGAGCCCGGGGGGAAGCAGGCCTGTTCGCGGGTGTAGGGGCGGTCCCAGTCGCCGACCAGATCGCGCACCGTGTGGGGGGCGTTTTTCAGCGGGTTGTTTTCCGCGTCGATACGCCCGTCGATGATATCCTGCGCCTCGGCCCGGATGGACAGCATCGCGTCGCAGAAACGGTCGAGCTCGGCCATGGGTTCGGATTCCGTGGGTTCCACCATCAGGGTGCCGGCCACCGGCCAGGACATCGTCGGCGCGTGGAAGCCTGAATCGACCAGCCGTTTGGCGATGTCATCGACGCTGACATGGGCGGCCTCGTCCAGCGGGCGGGTGTCGAGGATGCATTCATGCGCCACCCGGCCCGTTTCCGAGGTGTAGAGGATCGGGTAGGCCTCGCTCAGCCGCGCGGCGATGTAATTGGCGTTCAGGATCGCCACTTTGGTCGCCTGCGTCAGACCCGCGCCGCCCATCAGCAGCACATAGGCCCAGCTGACCGGCAGGATCGAGGGCGAGCCGAAGGGCGCCGCCGAGACCGGGCCGACAGCGGTGCCGTATTCCGGGTGGCCGGGCAGATGCTCTTCCAGATGCGCCTTGACTCCGATCGGGCCCATGCCGGGGCCGCCGCCGCCATGCGGGATGCAGAAGGTCTTGTGCAGGTTCAGGTGACTGACATCGCCGCCAATGTCCCCCGGACGCGACAGGCCGACCATGGCGTTCATGTTGGCCCCGTCGATATAGACCTGACCGCCATGGTCATGGGTGATCTGGCAGACCTCCTGCACGGTGGTCTCGAACACGCCATGGGTGGACGGATAGGTGATCATGCAGCCGGCCAGATGATCCGAGTGCTTCTCGGCCTTGGCGCGGAAGTCATTCAGGTCGATATTGCCGTTCTCATCCGATTGCACCGGCACCACCTGCCAGCCCACCATCTGCGCCGAGGCCGGGTTGGTGCCATGGGCCGAGGTCGGGATCAGGCAGACATTGCGGTGCCCCTCACCGCGGGCGAAGTGATAGTTGCGGATGGTCAGGAGCCCCGCATATTCCCCCTGCGCGCCCGAGTTGGGCTGCTGGCTGATCGCGTCATAGCCGGTGATCTGGCACAGCTTGTCGTTCAGATCGGCGATCATCTCGTGATAGCCCTGCGCCTGATCTTCCGGCACGAAGGGGTGCAGGTTGCCGA
Organism: Ruegeria sp. F5; assembly: GCF_056533845.1. Taxonomy (NCBI): domain Bacteria; kingdom Pseudomonadati; phylum Pseudomonadota; class Alphaproteobacteria; order Rhodobacterales; family Roseobacteraceae; genus Ruegeria; species Ruegeria sp. F5. Next base: position 1,322 of record NZ_JBQFOU010000048.1, read on the forward strand.
ACTCGGGCCAGGTGACCGGGATCATCTCGATCGTGGCGTTCAGCTTCATGGTGCAGGAGCCCAGCGGGATCATCGCCCGGTCCAGCGCCAGATCGCGGTCGGCCAGACGGCGCATATAGCGGGTGATCTCGGCCTCGGCCCGGTTCTTGTGGAAGATCTCGTGGGTCAGATAGGCGCTTTCGCGCAGCGCGTAATCCGGCAGGCGATAGACCTTGTTCGAACTGTCATCGGTGCGGTCGATGCCGAAGGCGCCCCAGACCGCCTCGATGGTCTCGGGCCGGGTCTGTTCGTCCAGGCTGATGCCCACGCGTGTCTCGCCCACCTTGCGCAGGTTCACACCGCGCGCCACGGCGGCCTCCATCACCGTGGTCTGCAGATGGCCGACCTCGACCGTGATGGTGTCGAAGAACACCTCCGGCTCAACCGAGAAGCCCGCCTCTTCCAGACCGGCGGCCATGCGCGAGGTCTTGCGGTGCACCGATTGCGCGATGGCCTTGATGCCATCGGGGCCGTGATACACCGCATACATCGAGGCAATGACCGCCAGCAGCGCCTGCGCGGTGCAGACATTCGAGTTCGCCTTCTCGCGGCGGATATGCTGCTCGCGGGTTTGCAGCGCCAGGCGATAGGCCTTGTTGCCGCGGCTGTCGATGGACACACCGATGATCCGGCCCGGCATTGCGCGCTTCAGCTTGTCGGTGGTCGCCATATAGGCGGCATGAGGCCCGCCATAGCCCATCGGCACGCCAAAACGCTGGGTCGAGCCGATGGCAATGTCCGCGCCCATCTCACCCGGCGACTTCAGCAGCGCCAGCGACAGGATGTCGGCAGCGACAATGGCGATGGCTTTATGTTCGTGCAGGGCGGCGATTTCAGCGGTGAAGTCGCGCACATGGCCATGGGTGCCCGGATACTGGAAGATCGCGCCAAAGACCGCGCCGGCGTCGAGGCTGTCGGGATCGCCCACCTGCACGTCGATGCCCAGAGGTTCGGCGCGGGTTTTGATCACCGCGATGGTCTGCGGGTGGCAGTTGCGGTCGACAAAGAAGGCTGCGTTGTTGGCCTTGGACCGGCCACCGCGTTTCGCCATCGCCATCGCCTCGGCAGCAGCGGTGGCTTCGTCCAGCAGCGAGGCGTTGGCCACATCCAGCCCGGTCAGATCGCTCACCATGGTCTGGAAGTTCAGGAGAGCCTCGAGCCGGCCCTGGCTGATCTCGGGTTGGTACGGCGTATAGGCGGTGTACCAGGCCGGGTTTTCCAGGATATTGCGCAGGATCGGCGCCGGCGTGGTGGTGCCATAGTACCCCTGCCCGATCAGCGAGGTCAGGACCTTGTTCTTGCCCGCCACCTCTTTCATGTGAAAGAGCGCATCGCGTTCGGTCATCGCCGGACCCCAGTCCAGCGGGTCCTTCTGCCGGATCGCGGGCGGAACCGTGGCGTCGATCAGCTGGTCCAGCGTCTTGAAGCCGATCACCTTGAGCATGTCGCGCATCTCGGTCGGGCTGGGCCCGATATGGCGGCGGTTGGCGAAGTCATAGGCTTCGTAATCGGTCAGTTTGAAGGCCATCGTTGCGCTCCTGTGGAAAGGTCAGGTCCGGCGGAGACTGCGGGAGCCTCCGGCGGGAGTATTTGGAAAAAGATGAAGCGGGGGAGCCCCGATACCGGGGCTTTGCTGTGGCGTCAGCCGATGAAGGCTTTGTAGCCGGCCTCGTCCATCAGGTCTTCGAGCTGCGACGCGTCCGCGATCCTGATCTTGTAGATCCAGGCCTCGCCCTCGGGGTCTTCGTTCAGCGCGCCGGGATTGTCGGCCAGCGTCTCGTTCACTTCGGTGATCTCGCCATCGACCGGGGCATAGAGTTCCGACGCCGCCTTGACGGATTCGATCACGCCGATCTCGCCGTCTTTTTCAAACTCGTCGCCTGCTTCCTGCTGCTCGACGAAGACCACATCGCCCAGTTGCTCGGCGGCGTGGGCGGTGATGCCCAGCGTGGCGGTGTCGCCCTCAACGGTCAGCCATTCATGCTCTTCGGAATAATAGGTTGCCATTGTGTCTCTCTCCTGACTTCAACGCTTGTAATTCTGGGTGACGAAGGGCAGCGCCACGATCTCAGCCGGTTGCGGCTTGCCCCGGATGATCAGGTTCACCGCCTCGCCCGGTGTGCTGTGCGCGGTGGCGACATAGCCCATCGCCACAGGGCCGCCGACCGTGGGACCAAACCCGCCCGAGGTGATCTGGCCGATTGTCGCGCCATCTGCCGATTGGATTTCCACGCCCTGACGCGCCGGGGCGCGCCCTTCGGGTTTGATGCCCACCAGCTTGCGCGCCGGCCCCTCGGCCAGTTCCTTTTGCACGCGGTCCGCGCCGGGAAAGCCGCCCTCTTCCTTGCGGCGCTTCTGGATCGCCCAGCCCAAGCTGGCTTCGATCGGCGAGGTGCTCTGGTCGATGTCATTGCCATAAAGGCACAGTCCCGCCTCCAGCCGCAGGCTGTCGCGCGCGCCCAGACCGGCCGGTTCGCAATCCTCATGCGCGAGGAAGGCGCGGGTAATTTCAATGGCCTTGTGCTGCGGGATGGAAATCTCGTACCCGTCCTCGCCGGTATAGCCCAGCCGCGAGATGCGGCAGTCGACGCCCATGATCGGCGCCATGGTGGTTTCCATGAACTTGAGATCCCGCGCTGCGGGGCAAAGATCGCCCACAACGGTTTCCGCCGCAGGGCCTTGGACAGCGACCAAAGCGCGGTCGAAAATCTCGGTCACTTCGACACCGTCCAGATTGGCCTGCATATGCGGAATATCCTGATGCCGCAGCGCCGCGTTCACCACCACAAAGAAATGATCGCCCGCGTTCGACACGATCAGGTCATCCATGATCCCGCCTTGCGGATTGGTGAAGAACCCATACCGCGCCTTTCCTTCCTTCAGCGTCGCATAGGCCTGCGGGCACAACGCTTCCAGCTTCTCGCCCACATCCTCGCCCCGCAGGAGCACCTGACCCATATGGCTCACATCAAACACCGCCGCCTTCTCACGGCACTGCTTATGCTCCCCCATAATCCCCAAAGGATACTGAACAGGCATCTCCCAACCCGCAAAATCAACCAGCTTGCCACCCAACTCAACATGCAAAGCGTAGAGAGGCGTGCGTTTC
>NZ_JBQFOU010000049.1:0-4347 GCF_056533845.1 Ruegeria sp. F5
AAAGCAGTAGTAAGTTACGTTGCGTCGTAGGGCAAGTCCGCGTTTTCTGCTCGGCAACGTACCACACCGGGCCTCAGCGCCCAGCCAGTTGCCGAGGATGCCAGACCATGACCTTTCAGATTTACCCTCCGCTCGAGATCCCCGAGACGCTCGCCGCCGGGCCGGGGCCGGGCAATACCGATGCCCGCGTCCTGCGCGCCTTTGCCAGCGCCGGAGTTGCAGATCACATGCAGGGCGACGTGCTGCGCGGCATGGTCGAATGCAAGCACATGCTGCGCGAGATCTGGGGCACTTTAAACACATATACATTCGCGGTCGCGGGCACCGGCTGGAGCGCCTTGGACACCATGTTCTCGGCCGTCATGCCCGGCGACAGGGTCGTTGCATTCAACAACGGCACTTTTTCGGGCATCGACACACTGACCCTTCGCATCAAGGCGGCAACGCCGGAAGAGCATGCCGCCAGCCCGCTGGACCCGCAGGCCGCCAGCGTCACCGTCATCGACGTGCCGCATGGTCAGCCGGTGACCGGTGAAATGGTCGCGGCCGCACTGGCCGAACACAAACCCAAATGGGCCTTCATGGCGCATTGGGAAACCGGGTCCGGGCGTATCAACGATTTGCGCGGGTTTTCCGATGCCTGCGAGCGCCATGGCGCGATGGGCCTGATCGACGCGGTATCGTCGCTGGGGGTCGCGGATTTCCGGATCGACGACTATCCAGGCATCGCTGGATGGGCCTCTTGCCCGCAAAAGGGCCTGTGCTGCTTGCCATTGACCTATGCGCCGGTCAGCTTTTCCGATGAATACATCGACAGCCTGAAATCAACAGGCGGCTACAGCTATGTCCACAATCCCATTTTCGAGGCCCGTCATTGGGGAATCGTCGATGGGCAGGACGTCGAGAAAGGTACCTATCACCGGACCCATTCCGGCTACGCTGTGGCGGCCTTTCACGAATCCCTGCGCCTGACGCTGACGGAAGGGCTGGCCAAGCGGTCCGCCGCCTACCGGACCCATGAACAGGTGCTGCGGGATGCGGTAACCGCGATGGGATGCCAGGTGACCTCGGACATGCCCAGTCTTCTGGTCCTCAACCTGCCGCCGGAACTGGCCGGGCGCGAGATGGAACTGGTGCAGAAGTGTCGGGCGCAGGGGTTTGGCATCTGGCCGACGCTCAGCGCGCCGGTGCAGGTCCGGATCGGCATCCTCAATCAACTCAACCGTCAGGCAATCAGCCAGATCATCCGCCTGTTTGCCGACGCCCTGCGCGATCTGGGCGGCAAAGTCGATTTCGACGAGATCGAAGCGCTGCTCGAAAGCCGCTACGGCACATCAATCGCGGCTTGAACGCACTGCATAAACGGGAGACATGCAGATGGATATTCACGAATATCAGGCGAAAGAGGTTCTTTCGAATTTCGGCGTCGCCATACCGTCCGGGGCGCTGGCCTACAGCCCGGAACAGGCGGCCTATCGCGCCCGCGAGTTGGGCGGCGACAAGTGGGTCGTCAAGGCGCAGGTTCATGCCGGGGGCCGTGGCAAGGCCGGTGGTGTCAAGCTGTGCAACACCGAGCACGAGATCCACGAGGCCTGCGACGAGATGTTCGGACGCAAGCTGGTGACCCATCAGACCGGCCCCGAAGGCAAAGGCATCTACCGCGTTTACGTCGAATCCGCCGTGCCGATCGACAGCGAGATCTACCTGGGTTTCGTACTGGACCGTTCCAGCCAGCGGGTGATGATCGTCGCCTCCTCGGAAGGCGGCATGGAGATCGAGGAAATCTCGGCGGACCGCCCCGACAGCATCGTGCGCTCCATCGTGGAACCCGCCGTCGGGCTGCAGGAATTCCAGGCCCGCGAGATCGCGTTCAATCTGGGCATCGAACCCCGTCTGGTTCAGCAGATGGTCCGGACGCTGCAGGGCTGCTATGCCGCCTTCAGCGAACTGGATGCGACCATGGTCGAGATCAACCCGCTGGTCATCACCGGCGACGACCGCGTATTGGCGCTGGACGCCAAGATGAGCTTTGACGACAACGCCCTGTTCCGTCACCCGCAGATTGCCGAGTTGCGGGACAAAAGCCAGGAAGACCCGCGCGAAAGCCGCGCGGCGGACCGCGGGCTGTCTTACGTGGGTCTTGAGGGCAATATCGGCTGCATCGTGAACGGGGCCGGGCTGGCCATGGCCACGATGGACACGATCAAACTGGCCGGTGGCGAGCCGGCGAACTTCCTGGATATCGGTGGCGGCGCCTCGCCGGAACGGGTGGCCAAGGCGTTTCGGCTGGTTCTGTCCGACCAGAACGTTCAGGCGGTATTGGTCAACATCTTTGCCGGTATCAACCGCTGCGACTGGGTCGCCGAAGGCGTCGTACAGGCACTGCGCGAGTTGGAGATCGACATCCCTGTCATTGTGCGACTTGCCGGGACCAACGTTGAAGAGGGTCAGAAGATCCTCGCCAAATCCGGCCTGCCGATCATCCGAGCCACAACGCTGATGGAAGCCGCCGAACGGGCGGTGGGCGCCTGGCGGAACGATCTGACCCAAAACACCAAGGTGAGGGCTGTATAATGAGCATTCTTCTCGACCGCGACTCTCGCGTAATCGTTCAGGGGATCACCGGACGCATGGCGCGCTTTCATACCAAGGACATGCTGGACTACGGCACCAACGTAGTCGGCGGCGTCGTTCCCGGAAAAGGCGGCGAAACCGTCCAAGGCGTGCCCGTTTTCGACACCGTGAAACAGGCGGTCGAAGCCACCGGCGCGGATGCCAGCCTTGTTTTCGTGCCGCCCCCCTTCGCTGCGGATTCGATCATGGAGGCAGCAGATGCCGGTATCCGCTACTGCGTCTGCATCACCGATGGCATCCCGGCGCAGGACATGATCCGCGTCAAGCGCTACATGTACCGTTATCCCCGCGACAAGCGCATGGTGCTGACCGGCCCCAACTGTGCCGGAACCATTAGCCCCGGCAAGGCTTTGCTGGGGATCATGCCCGGTCATATCTACCTGCCCGGCAATGTCGGCATCATCGGCCGCTCGGGAACGCTGGGCTATGAGGCTGCGGCGCAGCTGAAAGAACGCGGTATCGGAGTATCGACCAGCGTCGGCATCGGTGGCGATCCGATCAACGGGTCCTCGTTCCGCGACATCCTCGAGCGGTTCGAACAGGATGAAGACACCGAAGTGATCGCCATGATCGGCGAGATCGGCGGCCCGCAAGAGGCGGAAGCGGCGGAATATATCCGCGATCACGTCACCAAGCCGGTTGTGGCCTATGTCGCCGGTCTGACCGCGCCCAAGGGCCGGACCATGGGCCATGCTGGTGCGATCATCTCTGCCTTCGGCGAAAGCGCCAGCGAGAAGGTCGAGATTCTGTCCGCCGCCGGTGTGACGGTGGCCGAAAACCCCGCGGTGATCGGCGAAACAATCGCCCGCGTCATGGGAAAGGCTGCGTGATGGTCAAGCCTTCGGTTCTTGTCACCCGTCGCTGGCCTGCCGCCGTCGAGGCGCAGCTGGCCGAAAACTACAACACCGTGCTGAACACCGGGGACAAGCCCATGTCCCCGGCTGAAATCCGCGATGCGCTGAAACGCTATGACGCGGTTCTGCCCACGGTCACCGACACGCTCAGCGCCGAGGCGCTGGACGTGCCTGCGGCCCAGACCAAAATCCTGGCCAATTACGGCGTCGGTTACAGCCATATCTGCGAGCCTTCGGCGCGCGGCCTGGGCATGACCGTGACCAATACGCCCGATGTGCTGTCCGAGTGCACGGCGGATCTGGCCATGACCCTGCTGCTGATGGTCGCCCGCCGCACCGCTGAGGGCGAGCGCGAGTTGCGCGCGGGCAACTGGTCCGGCTGGCGGCCCACGCATCTGATTGGCACCAAGGTCAGCGGCAAGACGCTGGGCATCGTCGGCTATGGCCGCATCGGGCAGGAAATGGCCCGCCGCGCCCATCACGGCTTCGGCATGGAGGTGCTCGCCTATAACCGCAGCCCGGTCGCGCCCGAGGTTCTGGCCCGGTGCAACGCCCGGCAGGTCGACGCGATCGACGACATGCTGCCACAATGCGATTTCGTCTCGCTGCATTGCCCCGGCGGCGCCACCAACCGGCACCTGATCAACGCGCGCCGGCTGGACCTGATGAAGCCCGACGCGTTCCTGATCAACACCGCCCGCGGCGAGGTGATCGACGAACGCGCCCTGATCCAGTCGCTGTCTTTCGACATGATCGGCGGTGCGGCGCTGGATGTGTTCGACGGCGAACCGCGCATCAACCCCGACCTGCTGCAATGCGACAACCTGGTGTTGCTGCCGCATCTGGGCAGCGCCACGCG
>NZ_JBQFOU010000050.1:0-4109 GCF_056533845.1 Ruegeria sp. F5
AAGAACAACCAGCGTGAGATCACGACGCCGGTCAGATGCGACAGCACGGCCAGCAGCGCAAAGACATGCTTGATCGCAACACCTGCGACCGGGATCAGGATCAGCAGCAACGGCAGGGCAAACGCCAGACCGAACGAGATGACCCGCAGCTTCTGCGCGTGCTTGCGACCGACCACGTGAACGAATTCGCGCAGCAGATAGTTGGTTCCCGTATGCGGCGGCTCAAAGGCGCGAACCGTGCCCCGGCCGCCCAACCCGGTGGCGGTGCCCAGTGTGGTGCCGGATTGGGCCAGCGCGCCGTCGCCCTTGGCCCAGTACGCAAGCTGAACCGCCCCGGCAATTACCAGCAGCCAGGGGGCCAGTGCCCCGGCCCCGGCCAGCAAAGCGCCGCCGGCAAGGCTGAAGGACAGGAACATCGCCGGCGTCAGGTTCATGTTCCAGCGGGGAATGGTCTTGAGTTGGGTGTAGATCATCGAGGTCGTAAACACCGTGGCGAGGCTGAGCAGCGCCCCGATCCACCCCAGCAGCGCCCAGTGGCTGCCCAGAAACACCGCACCCAGCGCGTAAAGCCCCATGACAACAAGCGCTGCAACGGCGCAGACCCCTTCGCGGCTGAGCCAGCTGGATTTCCATTGGCTAAATGCTTTCCAGGCGCGTTCGGGATGTCCCAGATGAAAGGTCGAGGCCAGCAGGCCGCCCACCGCCAGTGCATAGGCGATGGCGTAGAAGATGAAGGCAACAAAGCCTGTCACCGCAGGCTGACCGAGGCCGAGGAAAAACAGCAGCCCGAAGCCCAGACCGGAGAAGGTTGTAAAGATGATGACAGAAGGGGCCGGATGCATCAGAGCTTCTCCAAGGTCTTGTCGAGCCAGCCGAGGAAGCCTTTGGGCTCTTCCGCGACCGGGGCCAGTAGTGGGGCGAGAATGTCGATCTGCTCTTCGACCTGATCCTTGGGCCGGGGCGGCAGGTATTTGTTGACCGGCTTGGTGCCCATTTCGGGCATCAGGTCCATACCGTCCCGCTCGGCCACCAGCTTGCTGACATCGCTGTCAGGGTCGCCCAGATCGCCGAAATGCCGGGCACCGGCGGGGCAGGTGCGCACGCAGGACGGCACCCGGTCCACCTCGGGCAGGTTTTCGTTGTAGATGCGGTCGACGCAGAGGGTGCATTTCTTCATCACCCCTTCGGCCACATCAAGTTCCCGCGCGCCATAGGGGCAGGACCAGGCGCAGAGGCCGCAGCCGATGCAGTCGCTTTCATTGACCAGCACGATGCCGTCCTCGACCCGTTTGTAGCTGGCCCCGGTGGGGCAGACGGTGACGCAGGGTGCGTCTTCGCAATGCAGGCAGGATTTCGGGAAGTGGATCAGCTGGGCATGGCCCTGTTCGGGTTGCACCTCGTACGAGTGCACCCGGTTCAGGAAGGTGCCCGAAGGGTTCGCTCCGTAAGCATCCTGATCTGACAGGGGCGCACCGTAGTTTTCGGTGTTCCAGCCTTTGCAGGAGATCACGCAGGCATGGCAACCGACGCAGGTGTCCAGGTCGATGACCAGACCCATTTTGCGTTCGGTGGATTGGGGTAGCTGGGTCATGGCTGCCTTGTCTCTGCTTTGGTGGTGAGGGCAGGGGCGAGGGGCCAGCCCCTCGCGCTCCCCGGGATATTTTTGGCCAGATGAAGAGCGGATCGGGTCATTTGCCAACCTTCCATGCGATATCCTTTGGGCCGGTGCCAACGGGGGATTCGATCGGACCGAATTCGGGCTGGCTTTCGGCGTCGCCGGGGGGGGCGGCCTTTTCGATTTTGACCTTCAGGTCGAACCAGGCGGCCTGGCCGGTGATCGGGTCGGAATTGGCCCAGCGTTGTCCATCGCCCTTGGGCGGCAGCAATTCATGGATCAGGTGGTTCAGCAGGAAGCCTTTGGTGGCCTCGGGCGCGTCTTCCTGCAGGGCCCATGCGCCTTTGCGTTTGCCGATGGCGTTCCATGTCCAGACGGTATTGCTGTTCAGCGCCGCCATTTCCATTACCGGCACCGTGATTTCGCCGTGCGGCGAGCTGACCTTGGCCCAGTCGCCATCCTGCAGCCCGTGTTCGCGCATCAGTTTGGTCGGCACGTAAAGCGGGTTGCGCCCGTGCAGCTGGCGCAGCCATGCGTTCTGGGTGCCCCAGCTGTGATACATCGCCATCGGACGCTGGGTCAGGGCGTTGACGGTGAAGCCTTCGTTGCCCTGCTGGTCGGTTTCGTACCAGATCGGCATCGGGTCCATCTTGTCCCTGATCCGCTGGCGCAGATGTTCGGGGGGCTGAACGTCGCCATGGCCTTCGGCCGCCAGCTGGAACCGGCGCATCGGTTCGGAATAGAGTTGGAACAGATAGGGTTGCGGGCTGTCATAGATGCCCATGCCCACGGCCCAGTCCTGATAGGCGGTGTTCCAGGGTTTGTAGTAATCCGCGCCTTCGGGGATATGAGCCACGTAGAAACCGCCATTGTCGATGTAGCGGTTCAGCTGCTCGGGATTGACCTCGCCCCGGCCTTCCTTGTCGCCGTCCGGACCACGGAAACCCGCCAGCGGGCCGATGCCCGGGCGCCGTTCATGGTTGACGATGTAATCGGCATAGTCCTTCCATTTCGGGCTGCCATCTTCCTTGGTGAAGCCCGGCAGGCTCATGCGGTTGGCCAGTTCGATCAGCACTGACTGGAAACCGCGTACATCCCGGTCGGGTTCGATCACCGGCCAGCGGATTGCGTCGGCGGCGGCGTCGGCCTCGCAGATCGGGCGGTCCAGCAGCGAGATACAGTCATGCCGTTCCAGATAGGTGGTGTCCGGCAGGACCAGATCGGCATAGGCGACCATCTCGGACGAATAGGCATCGGAATAGATGATGTTCGGGATGACATATTTGCCGTCTTCGGTCTTGGCGGTCAGCATCTCCATCACGCCCTTGGTGTTCATGGACGAGTTCCACGACATGTTCGCCATGTACATGAACAGGGTGTCGATCTTGTACGGATCGCCCGCGGCGGCGTTCGAGATCACCATATGCATCAGCCCGTGGGCCGACATCGGGTTTTCCCAGGTAAAGGCCTTGTCGATGCGCAGCGGGTTTCCATTGTCATCCAGCAGCAGGTCCTCGGGGCCCTGCGGGAAGCCCAGATGGGGTCCGTTCAACGGCCGGCCCGGACGGCGGCGGCCATGGGGAGAGGGGTGTGCCTCGACCGGTTTGGGATAGGGAGGTTTGAACCGGAAGCCGCCGGGAACCTCGACCGTGCCCAGCAGGATTTGCAGCACGTGCAGGGCGCGGCAGGTCTGGAACCCGTTGGCATGGGCCGAGATGCCGCGCATGGCGTGGAAGCTGACCGGGCGGCCTGTCATTTTGCTGTGTTTTTCGCCCCGGAAGTCAGTCCATTCGTGGTCCAGCTCGATGGCTTCGTCAAAGGCCACGCGGGCGATTTCAGCGGCGATGGCGCGAATGCGTTTGGCGGGAATGCCACAGCGGTCGGCGACCGCCTCGGGCGCGTGCTCGTCGCTGAGGTACTTTTCGGCCATCAGGTGAAAGACCGGGCGATGGGTGATGCCGTCTTCTTCGTAGGTGGCCGACAGGTCCGGGCGGACGCCGGGTTTGTCGAAGGCAGTGGGTTCGCCGGTGGCGCGGTCGATGACCAGCGGTTTGCCGTCGGCATCCCGCAGGAACAGGCCCTTTTCCGGGCCTTCGGCGGCGTTCACCAGAACCGGGGCATTGGTGTAGCGGCTGAGATAATCCAGATCGATCTTGCCCGCTTTCATCAGCACGTGGATCAGCGACAGGATGAACAGCCCGTCGGTGCCCGGCGTGATCCCGACCCAATCGTCAGCCACGGCGTTGTAGCCCGAGCGGATCGGGTTCACCCCGATCACCCGCGCGCCGCGCGCCTTGATCTTGCCGATGCCCATCTTGATCGGGTTGCTGTCATGGTCCTCGGCCACGCCGAACAGCATGAACAGTTTGGTGTGATCCCAGTCGGGCTGGCCGAATTCCCAGAACGCCCCGCCCATCGTATAGATGCCGCCCGCCGCCATGTTGACCGAGCAGAACCCGCCATGGGCCGCGTAGTTCGGGGTGCCGAAATTCTG
>NZ_JBQFOU010000051.1:0-4108 GCF_056533845.1 Ruegeria sp. F5
CGACCCACACGGCATTAAGCTCGAGGTTGTCTGCCACAAAGATGGTGAAAGCAGTTGAGACATCAAACTATCACCAGTGCTCCAAATGCGGGGCTTTGACAAACTGTCGAAAATCGCTGCGCTACGCCCTCCCAAACGTCTGGCGGTGTAGGTCCGGCGAGAGCCCAAACTGTTCATTCCTCAGTGTGCAGCGTAGGGCAGCTCTACGACTTGGGTTGGAAGGTTGTGATTCAGCGGAATTCCAACACCTTCAGAACCGCAGCAACTCACCGACTGCGGGCAAGGCGGAGCTTGCCTGGATGGAAAATTCCCGGACCTGTGTTTATGGAACGACGCTCAACGCGAGTTCAGAAATGCTTCGCGATTGCCCTTGCCATAGTTTCTTCCTGATCGTCGCCGCTACCTGTCGAGAAATAAGCAATCACAAGATTCCGCGACGGAGAAATGTAAAGCCCCTGTGCACCCACGCCTTTCTTCCAGAAATCGCCATCCTCAAAGACGGCATCCCACTGGTAGCGGTTCGAAATGTTCCGGTCGTCCGGAAAGCCCTTGCGGGCGTTCAATTCACCGAGATAGCCGCGCTGATAAATCTCCGGATCTCCACCGGTCTGAATGTTGCTGATGATGGCGTCTGATATGATCTGCTCGTCGGAAATCTCGCTCCAACTCGGCGTGAACAGCATGCCAAATCGGGCCATGTCCCTCAGTGTCGAATTCATTACGCCAAAGCTTGCCGGCAGTCCGCCATCGCTGACCGCGACGAAGGCATCATGCTCCATTCCGGCATTGCGCCAAATCCGTTCGCTCAGAAATTCGGGCAACGGCTTGCCGGAGATGTTTTCGACAATAAGGTCAACGACGAAAGTGTTGATTGAGTTGTATTCGAAAACTTCATAGCCCGGGCCACGGCGCTGCATGCCAGCCAGCACCTCCAAGGGCGTCTCCTCGACGCCAAGTGGATTGTCGAGCAAGCCCATCGCAGATGTCCAGCGGTACCATCCTTGTTCGGGGTTAATGCGCGAGTCACCGGCCGGTTCGTCAAGTTCGGTTGAATCGAGACCCGTCGCCATGTCGAGAGCGTGTTCGACCGGTACCGTGTCCCACACTGAACCTTCAAGTTCAGGGATAAAGGCACTGACGGGTTGCGATATATCAATTTTTCCCTCTTCTTCCAGCAAAGCGAGCAGAGTGCTTCCGAGGATCTTTCCGGAGGAATACCAGTTGTGCTTGTCGAACGGTCGCAGTGTTTTGTAGCGCTCAAACAAGATCTCACCATCTTTGACAACGATCAGCCCGTCCATTGGGTACTTGTTGAACTGTTCCATTACGGTAGCCGTCGAACCGTCTTCACGCATAAACTCGATATCTCCGATCGAGGGGTCTATGTTCTCCTGCAACTCGCTGATTGGGCCGTCGCGAAGAATCTGCGCCGTTGGGAAAAAGCGCGACATGTTTTGCCATGCCCATTGCGTGCGCGGGCTTGCGGCCAACATCTGAACCCGGTTTTCCTCCTCGCCGAAGAAATCATGGTTTTCGCGAATTTCCCCAAGTGGTGTGTCAACGGCCAGCTTATTTTCAGCGACTGCTATATGCGGCAGTAAAGCCGAAGCGCCTGTTAGTACTATTGCCCACAGGGATGAGCGGAAGTTTGAGGTTGGGGTGTGACTGTTTGGTTTGACAAGACGGGCCCGCATTCAGATATCACCTTACTGTTTAGAAATGCGCCGGAATGCGATTGCCAAGTCGCATCGACACGAATGTTTGGATATGACCGGGGTTCTAGGGCTTGTTTTCTTCGAAAAACCCCGGCCAGCAAATCAGTCAGTTGCTCGGTGTCATGTCAACAATTGTGGGTTCACGATCGCCGCTGGTCGGAAAGACTACCATCTCATCGCCCATGGCACCGAAATCGATCTTGCTGAGATCGACCTTGTGCACGGTCCGGTCGTACATTGTGTGATAGTAATATGTGAGGCTCTGGGAGTCGCTGGCGGTGGTGACCTGCGTTGCACTGTAGAGCAGATCTTCTGATTGGACGTCGTCCTGCGCACCCTCAGCGGCATCGGCCGGAATGTTAAAATTGTCGAGGATCCGGAAAGCTTCCCGTACAGTATCGTAGCCGCCCTGGGTTTCACGGGCCGTTTGCGAGAACGCAACGGCACGCACAAAGCGTGACGGGGGTGTGAAATCACCAGGCAGACCGATCATGCCGCTGCCTGCGCCAAGCGGAGCAAAAGTAACGCCGCTGGCTTCGACCTGGGGCACGCCGATAGCAGTCAGATTGACGTAATTGTTGAGGTTCGTCATGTGCCAGTCATAGTTTGGCGAATTGGTGATTACGCCAAGCGGGGCATCGAAAACAGTCAACTCGCCATCGATATACTCGATGACGATCCGTCCACCCGATCGGTCGGCTACAAGCATGTGAAACGGAAACGGAAAACCAAGCGTCTCGTCTACTACGCCCACGACACGAATGTTTTCGAGCCCGGCTATCGCCTCTTCGACCGTTTCGAAATTCGACAGGACATAGCTTGCCAGCAAATCACCGGGGATGGTGTTGTCGGCAAGTTCAGGATTGTACTCTTGATATTCGGTGAAGCCCGGCAGGTAGAACAGCCCGGCAGTCAACCCTGCCTCATTGATGCCGTCAGCGGGCGCGCCGTGGTCCAACATGCTGATGCCGACCATGCCGTACTTACCGGTCCATGTCGCTCCCTGCTTTCCGTCTGGCATCTCGCCGGCACTGTAGAAATATCCCCTCGGGATAATGTTGATCTTGGTTTCGAGATCAAAAGGCCCCCATTCAGCAGTCCTTGCGCGAATGATGCTTCCGTCCGAACCGGTCAGCATAATGCCGGTACAGGCCCACGACACTGAAGCGGATGCGATCAGCGCAACAACGGTCCGGGCAACGGTTTTTGTCAGCGTCATGATGTTCATAAATGACCTCCTGATGTGGCGTCTTTCTAAATTCTGGAGTTGCTCGATGATAATCGTGCGTCAATTGCGAAAACCCACTTTCGACTGGCGGTTTGCATCAAAACGAAGTGGTGTTTCATATCAATATTATCTGATATTCAGAGCTGATCTGTAGCAATCACGACAAAGTCGGCATGGGCCAAGATAAAAACTTGATTGAACCAGCTAAACGCAGGCGTCGTGACGTTCTCCCGGCGGGTAGGAGCCTTGATCAAGAGCAATCAGCCAAGCCGCGATTGGATTTCACTAAGGCGAAGCGCGCGGTTCTCAGGTACGGGTGGCTTGCCGAACAAGACAAGGCATTCCAGGCCGTAGTACTGGAGAGGGCCACGCTTCGGACGTTCGCAGTCGGTAGCCGAGTCTTTGATGTCGGCGATTTCCGCGGCGGCATCTTTGGAGTTGCAGGAGGGGCTTTTGGTATCAAGGTTCCGCGACGTGGTGGCGATGACAGGCTCGCCCATATATGCCGTAGCGGTGTATGGTTTGGATATGATGCCTCGCTCAGCCGGCGACGCCGGAACCTGACATTTGTGGCAGTCGAGCCCTCAATTGCGTTCCACGTCCCGCTGGTCGCGCTGGATCAAATAGCTGCATCCGACCCGAGTTATCATCGGGCCCTGACCAAGGTCGCGTCCCACGGCATGGACATTGCCATCGCGACCGTCTCCGATCTTCTGATACCTAATGTCCAACAGCGCATTGCCTCGACGCTGCTACGCATCGCTTCAAAACATGGGGCAGCGCAAAAAGGCACCGCTGTCATTTCGGGGTTAACGCAGGAGCAGATTGGCGAGTTGGCCAATGCCGCGCGAGACGTGGTCAATCGAACTCTCAAGCAATTTGCATCAAAAGGGTGGATTGATGTTTCCTATAAGAGGATCAGGTTACTGGAGCCTGCGTCGCTGGAAGCGTTTTGCTCATGACCCGATAGACAATGACTTTCATTGCAAGGTGTGGCCTCCAATTGCTTTTCGCACGGATTTCAGCAGTTCGCAGCCGCTTATTTGAAATGCTACGGTGGTAAACAGTACTCTTGGATGTGTCGCAAACTTTTAGAATGGCCAAAGTAGCGACTTACCGCACGCACTCATCCTGCGATCTCGGCAAATTGCCGAAAGCCACATGT
>NZ_JBQFOU010000052.1:0-3998 GCF_056533845.1 Ruegeria sp. F5
CCCTGGCCGCGATGATTGGCCTGGTTCAGAACGAACAAAGCCGCCTTGCGGCGGCTTGTTCGGTAAAAGTGGTTGCGGGAGTAGGATTTGATCCTCTGGTCCTGCGCGTTGCGCGTTCGTCAGGCGATCGATCCACTGGATCGATCCCTGTTCTTCCTCACCCTTCAGGTTATAGTTTGAGTGGACCGTGGCCCCGGTGGGGCCGCGAAAGCCCCGATAACGCCGAGGTTTGATCGTTAAGCAAACAATCCGGTGGACTGTTTGTAGATCGAACGGGCTGTGTTGAGATTATTCGACCTGGTTGCGGGAGCTGGATTTGGCCTTTGCCGAACGTCCACAAAACTAATTCCCTAACGCGCCCTCTCTTCCAAGCTCTTTTCTGAACAATACCCGAACTGGTTTTAACAATTAGCCGTTTTGTCCGAAGAGTTGACGATCGCTAAACCGGAACCCGTGTCCGTTTTTGAGCCCATATTCACCGATATTGCGCGTTACTCCAGAGACGGCTTTCTGTTCTTGACGAATTGGGCTTGCAGGATCAGCGTCGTTTTAGAACGGACGGCACTTTGGACATTAGGGATGCCAGACAGCGATGAAGACAGAACACACTGACGTCCTTGTTATTGGCGGCGGCACAGCCGGTTTCGGGGCAGCCATCGCTGCAGGTCGCGAAGGGTTTCAGGTCACGCTGCTGGAAGCGACCAGCAAGATCGGTGGCGTTATGGCGTTCTGCCCCGGCATGCCTTGGGGTGGTGCATATCCGATGGATCAAATTATCGGCGGCATCATTGAAGAACTTACAGAGCGTCTTGCATCGATGGACCCCCCAGCCGCCGAGAAGCGCGCCTGCGCGCTCGACAACTTCGGGCCTGAAATCATCTATGACCACGACGTAGCTACGCTCACGATGTTTGAGATGCTCGAAGAAGCCGGCGTGCGTATTAGGCTGGGAACCATCGCCCTCGAACCCGAGATGCACGGCACCAAAATTGCATCGGTCTCGTGCTGTGACCGACACGGTCCTTTCACTATTCAGCCGAAGATCGTCATAGATTGTTCGGGCGACGGCGACATCTCGGCCAAGGCTGGAGTGCCCTACGTTCTTGGCGACGCGTCCGGCAACATGATGGCGGTGACGATTTCCTTCTTCATGATGGGGGTGGACTGGGACCGCGCTTTTGCCGAACCGGACCCGTATTTTCAAAAATACGCAGCGATTGGCGTCACAGACGGCAGGTTGCACAGCGATCTTAGGAAGCTGTACCTCATGCGCGGCTTTCATGAGGGCACAGTTTTTTGCAATTCTGTCCATGTTCGCGGTGTGGACGGCACGGACCCTCTGGCTGTGGGCGCTGCCACTCAAGAAGGCCGCCGCAGGTGCCGCAAATTGGCTGCGTTCTTGCGTTCTGAGGTTCCGGGGTTTGAGCAAGCGCATATGGCCATGCTTTCACCAACGGTTGGCGTGCGCGAGACGCGCAAATTGCAAGGTGTGTATCGCTTGAAGGGCAAGGACTTGGCATGTGCGACCAAGTTCGAAGACGGCATCGTGGCCTGTGACAACCCTATCGATGATGTCATGCGCGCCGAGGGCGACATGACCCATCACGCTGCTATCGAGTCCGGGCAGTACTATACAATTCCGTTCCGGTCACTGGTGCCAGAAAAGATCACGAACCTTATGTTTGCGGGTCGCATTTTGTCGGCAGACGCGGTTGCATTCGCCTCTGTACGCGGTATGCCGCAATGCATGGCGATGGGGCAAGCCACCGGAACAGCAGCAGCGATCGCATTACAATCAAACATCGCCATTCAGGCAGTCCCGACGGCGAATCTCGTTCGACGCTTGTCTTCACACGGCATCAACCGGTTGAAAGTGCCTGAACACAACGTGTCGTGACGATCTGGCAGGCATAGCAACTACGCAAATTGTGGACGTACTTACATCGGATCTAAAGGGCCGCTCCGGTCCGCATAGCGAGAATTGCAAAGTCGGATTTTGAAGGTCCGCTTCGGGCTGCGACCAGCCAATCGAGCAAACCGCAGAGAACAACAGTTCTGAGCCCAAAACTACTGAATGTTGCGGGTTGCCTCAATGACTGCTTTGCGCAGGAAAGCCAACTTTGCAAATTCATTCAAAGCCCCCCATCCCATTTATAACTATCATTTTCGTAAGCGAGATGTTAGCGCAGAGGTGAGCAATGTGGGCAGCTAAAATCCTGTTTCGCATAGACCTCAACTCGCCAGCACGCGTTAAGGTGAGAGCAAATAAACCCTTTACGCTAGACGCCTTTTTTCTGAATTCGGTGTTTGTGTAAGGGGCTTTCATCGAAGTTCTATGGGAAGAGCAGAATGAAAATTGTTGGACTATATCGAATTAAAACTCCAATGGGCCAACCAGATCTGGTTTGGGTGAAGGATCAAGGGTTAGAATTCGAAATCCCCGAGGATCGATATCGCGCTGCAAAGTATCAGCCAGATATTGCTGCACTTAGATGGAGCGAAAGTTAGAACGCTTGACCGTTCCACTGCTGCCGCGACCTCAGCTATATTAAGCGGCGATTGCGTCAAGCCATTTCAACAAAACGAGGCAGGAAATTTATGGTTAGTTCCAAACCAGAGAACGAAGAAAAATTTGAAAACCTCGATCCGGAGTCAGTCCGCCACAAGGCTGGCCTCAGCCTCGCGGAAATGGCCAATCTGCTGGGCATGAGCGAGGTGGGATATGACTCATGGGAAAAAGGCACGCGACGGCCCGGTGGTCCTGCTTACAAATTGCTGTTTCTGCTAGACAATAACCCTAAAGATATTGTCGCGCAGCTTGGTAGATTGAAAACCGATACCGGAATTGTTGATACCTAGCAGGCGTTGGGATCACTCTCTGTGCATCATGTCGGAAAGCACGGTCTGCTTTTCGCGGGACCAGGCATTCCCGTGCTGATGCGAAAGACCGCTTCGTCCGCACAGCCGACATTCCTAATTGTCATTTGCAGCCTGAAGAAACGGCTTTAACCAAGCAGCAGGAACCCAGTTGTCAAACGCGGCATGACGAACTTTGAACGCGGCCATTCCATTTTGGACGACTGGACCTTCAACAATCGTACCAACTTCACTCGTGGTATTGTCTGGGAAGGTGGCTACCACCCTGTCGCCAATTTCCATAGCGTGCCCCTGCTTTTCAAACGCTCAATCTTGCAAGTTTTTTGAACCCAAAGGTTTTAGTCTACCGGCCCAACTGTCAGCATGCTCCTGCAGCGTATCAGTACGACTGTCATGCATCGCCATCAGTTCGCACGCGGCCCACATTGCCACGTCCTGGTTCGCGCTCTTACTACTTAGCAAATAAGCGTTAGCGGTCGCCGTTTCTGGTGTCGCTGGTTTGTGTCTCACTTCGGGTTTCCCATCTTCACGTTTGCCGCATCGAGGTCCAACCCAGGATGTTGACGCGCCTCGGATAGCACAAATGCCTCTGCTGTTAATACAGGGGATTTACAGCAGGACTGCCCCTCGAAATCGGAGCGGGCGGGTACGACGCGCCAAACTCATACCCCCTCTTGGAAATTGTTAACCCCCTCGGGGCGCGCCGCACTTGTTTGGTATAGGCACAGATTGTTGGAATTGTGTCTGCAACAAGGTTTTGTGCCGTCAAGTCCGAGAGCAAGCATATGTTCCGTTCTTGAATGCGAGATTAAATCTGCACTTATTACGGGAATCCCCCAATTTCGGAAACATGAATCAGAGGATAAAGTTTTAGTAACGGATCACTTGACCCAATCCGTTGCAACACACACAGGGGCTGGCCAGTTATACCCCCTCACTTGTGCCAGCCCCTCATACCATTCATCACATGTTATGCGGTTGTGCCCCCTTGATTGACGGCAAACTATGAGCCGATTTAAAGAGCCTTGCTCCCATCCTGCCGGTAAGGGTTCACCGCCGGGTCATGTTGTGCGCCTTTATGGACTTTGCCCGCTCTATCTCCTCACTTGGGAAGGTCAGTT
>NZ_JBQFOU010000053.1:0-3981 GCF_056533845.1 Ruegeria sp. F5
AAATATACTAGCGTTTTTTGATACAAAACGTCTCAATAATTGCGATCAGGGAGGTAAGCAATGGAGATCGGCAAGAAACTAAGTGGTATTTCGCGTCGGGATTTCTTCCGCGTGGCGGGCCGTTACGGCATGAGCTCGACACTGCTGGCAGCAGGCGGGTTCGGCGGCGCGATGAGTCTGGCGAATCTGGCGCAGGCCGCTGAATCCACATATGAAAAGCGATTCTCGAAAGAGCCGAAGCACACGCTGAAATTCGGCGCATCGGGGTTCAACACCCGCAACCTGCTGATCGAACGCGCAGGCGCGATCGAGTTTGCACGCGATCTGGAAGAACGCACGGATGGCGAGATTCGCATCGAGTTCATCGGCGACAACCAGATTTGCGGGCAGCTGAGCTGTGTGGAAAAAACCCAGCAGGGAATCGTCGATATCTACGCGGCGTCGACTCAGAACTCGGCTGGCGGCGCGCCCTATCTGAACGTGCTGGACTATGCCTATATGTTCCCCAGCCGCGCGGCGCAGTATCACTTCTTTTACAGCCCCGCGAGCCAGCGCATCCTGCGCGATCCGCTGGAAAAACGGCACGGTCTGAAGTTCCTGTTCACGCATTGTGAACTGCGTGGTCTGCAGATGGGCGCGAACTTTGCCGACAAACCGACCGTCACCAAACTGGAAGAGCTGTTTGGCACCAAAAACCGCGTGACGGGCACGCAGCTTGGCCGAATCGCGATGCAGCTGCTGAACTTGAACCCGGTTCCGGTGGCATGGGAAGAAACGCTGGACGCGCTGAAAACCGGCCTGATCGATGGTGCAGAAACATGGGCGTCAGCCGTGGCCTACGCCAACATGGCACCCGTTGTATCGCAATCGGTGAACCTGAAGTTCTTCTGCGGTACTGAACACACTTCGATGTCTTCGAAGGTCTTCGACAGCCTGGGCGGTGAGCTGCAGGATGCGGTCATGGAATCGTCCTACTTCACGCAGGCCCTGATTCAGGGTGCCAATGAAGCGGCGCTTTTGAACACCGTTGGTTTCTCGGAACCGCAACTGCCGAACACGATCTTCGCCGAAAACGGTGTGCGCCCGGCCTTCCTGGCAGACGATCAGATCAAACTGGCCGAAGAAATGTGTGCCCCCAACTACAACCCCGAGCCTTGGGCGCAGTGGCGCGAGCGGATCAACAAATGGGCCGGTGGCATCGACACCTATCAGGAGATCTACGACATCGCGCGTGAGATCCCCGCTGACACTATCGCGGAAAACGTCGAGCCACGCCGCTGGTGGAGAGGCGAGGCCTAACCTAAGCTTAATACGAACCGGCCCATGTGGGCCGGTTCCACCAAACACCGACTGGGAGGACGGGGTTCATGTCATTTTGGGCAGATGTCGGCGCGATATTCAGTGCCTTGCTCACCTTCGATTCATTCGAGATTCAATCAGCGCTGGAATCCGACGCAACATGGGTTGTGGGCGCAATTGTCTCGGCCCTGGGCGGGCTCCTCATCATGTGGATTTACCGGAAAGTGCCGTTTGTCGAACGCCACTTTGAACGTGCCGTTATGGTCTATTCCTACCTTGCGATTGCCTTCATCATTTTCTGGGGGGTGATCGACCGGTTCGTGTTCAATGATCAGGAACCCTGGTCCACGACAATTCCTCCGCTTTTGTTCATGGTCATGGCCTGGTTCGGCGCGTCTTATAACGTGCGGCTGCGCACCCATCTGAGTTTCAGCGAGTTTCGCACGTCCATGCCGCGCGGCGGGCAACTGGCCTGCCTGTTTCTTGACGCGGTGCTGTGGTTCATCTTTGCGGTGATCGTCATCGTGACCACGACAAGGCTGGTGGCGCTGTCGGCCTCGAACTTTCAGATCGTTCTGGGCACCGACAATATTATGCAGTGGTGGTTCCTGTTGGCAGCACCATTGTCCTTCTTCCTCATGGTCGGGCGGGTGTTCCAAAACCTGGCTGACGATTTACACAACTGGAAAACTGGCGAGCCGCTAATCAAGCAGGCCGTGATCGGAGCAGACTGATGGCAGACGGAACCTTGGTCACACTGATCTCGCTGGGGGTCACATTCCTGTTCATGCTGGGCGTGCCCGTGCTGTTGGTCATCGGGTATTGGGTCATCGGCTGTTCCTTTGTCCTTGGCCTGACGCTGGACAATATGGGGGCCGAGCTGCTGAACGTGTTCAACAAGGGCTTTGCCCTGCTGGCGATGCCGCTGTTCATCCTGACCGGAGACCTGATCAACAAATCGGGCATTGCACGACGGCTCAGCGATTTTGCCTATGCTTGCCTGGGCTGGATACGCGGCGGGCTGGCGATGGCCTCGCTGGGGGCCTGCGGGCTGTTCGCGGCGATCTCGGGGTCGAACTCGGCCACGACGGCCACCATTGGCTCGATGCTGCACCCCGAAATGGTCAAGGGCGGCTATGACGAACGCTTCAGCGCCGCCACTGCGGCGGCGGGTGGTACGGTGGGGATCATCATTCCGCCATCGATCATCTTCATCGTCTACGGCTTCCTGATGAACCTGCCGATTTCCGAGCTGTTCGTGGCGGGCATCCTGCCCGGTGCACTCATGGTGTTCGGCATGCAGTTTGCCTGCTGGATCATCTGCCGCATGAATGGCTGGGGCTACCTGATCCCGCTGCAACTGAACCGGGTGCTGAAAACAGCATTCGGTGCCTGGCTGGGCTTCTTCGCCATCGGTCTGGTTCTGTGGGGCATCTATACCGGCAAGTTCTCTCCGACCGAGGCGGCGGGCGTGACCGTGGGCTTCTGCGTCATCGCCGGTCTGGTCAGCTATCCGATCAACCGGATCATGGGCGCGCGGAACGACATTCCGCCAACCGAGAAGACTTTTGCCGAAATGTTCGTGGTCGAAGGCTTCACGATCCCCGAGATCCCCTCGATCGTGATCCGCTCTGCGCAGATCACCGGCATCCTCGCACCGCTGATCGCCATTTCCGTTGTGATGCAGCAAATCCTGTCTTTGCTTGGCGCACAGGAGACTATCGGGAACTTTGTAACCTCGATGGGCGGCTATCACGCGGTTCTGTTCACCTCGATGGTGATCGTCTTCTTCTCGGGCATGGTGCTGGAAAGCCTGCCGGTGACGATCATCCTGGCCCCGATCCTGGCGCCGATTGCCGCTTCGGTCGGCATCGATCCGATCCATTTCTCGGTGATCTTCCTTGTGGGCGCGTCCATCGGGTTCATCACCCCACCTTACGGGCTGAACCTTTATGTGGCATCGGGCGTGACCGGAGTGCCCTATTTCCGGCTGCTGAGATACACGGTGCCCTATCTGGTGTCGTTGCTTTCAGTGTGGATTTTGGTGTCGCTCGTGCCCGATCTGGCCTTGATCCTGCTGCCAAATAACTAGACTGTTGCGGGATGGCCCTGACGGAAACAGAAACCAAGGAAACTCAGATCCCGACCAACCTGCGCCTTCTCCTCATCCTCGAGGAGGTGGCGCGGCGCGGGGTCGCCGTCAAACCATCGGACCTGATCGAAACCTTGGGTCTGGCCAAGCCAACCGTGCACCGCCTGCTGCAAACCGCCGAGGCCGAGGGCTTTCTGCAACGCGATCTGGATGGCCGCTCATACGGCCCGGGACACCGGCTGCGCCTGCTTTCGGTCAACACGATGTCCTCCGCGCATCTGCGCACGGCGCGTCTGGCGATCCTGCGCAGCGTCGCCGAACAGGTGGGCGAGACCTGCAACCTTGCCATTCCCGACCGCGAGGGGATGATCTATCTGGACCGGGTGGAAACCAAATGGCCGCTGCGGATTCAGCTGCCGGTCGGCACGCAGGTGCCGTTCCATTGCACCGCCAGTGGCAAGATGTACCTGTCGACACTGCGGCAGAAAACGCTGGAAGGGTTTCTTGCCGCCGGAAACCTGCAACCGGAGACCGAACGCTCGCTGACTTCACCCGGGGCGTTGCGAACGGAAATCCAGCGCATTGCCGAG
>NZ_JBQFOU010000054.1:0-3564 GCF_056533845.1 Ruegeria sp. F5
GCCGCCGCCTTTTTTGCGCCTGCGGCGTATTCTGAGGAGTTCATCACGATTGGGACGGGTGGTGTAACGGGTGTTTATTATCCGACGGGCGGAGCGATTTGCCGGTTGGTGAACAAGGGTCGGAAAGAGCATGGGGTTCGGTGTTCTGTGGAATCGACCGGTGGGTCGGTTTACAACATCAACACCATTCGCGAGGGTGAGCTGGAGTTTGGTGTGGCGCAGTCGGACTGGCAGTATCATGCGTATAACGGCACCTCGAAGTTCGAGGATGCGGGTGCGTTTGACGGGCTGCGGGCGGTGTTCTCGGTGCATCCGGAACCGTTCACGGTTGTGGCGCGCGCCGATGCGGGCATTGCCAGCTTTGAGGACCTCAAGGGCAAGCGGGTGAACATCGGCAACCCCGGTTCGGGCCAGCGCGGCACGATGGATGTGGTTCTGGAAGCGATGGGCTGGACCATCGACGATTTCGAACTGGCGTCCGAGCTGAAGGCGGCCGAGCAGTCGGCGGCGCTGTGCGACAACCAGATCGATGCGATGATCTACACCGTGGGTCACCCCTCGGGCTCGATCCAGGAGGCGACGACCGCCTGTGACTCGGTGCTGGTGAATGTGACCGGCGAGGCCATCGACGGGCTGATCGACGGCAATTCATACTACCGCACCGCCACCATTCCGGGCGGGATGTATCGCGGCTCGGACGGGGACACCACGACCTTTGGCGTGGGCGCGACCTTTGTGACCTCGGCGGATGTGTCGGATGACGCGGTCTATGCGGTTGTCAGCTCGGTCTTTGAAAACTTCGACGACTTCAAGAAGCTGCACCCGGCCTTCGCCAACCTGCAGCCGGAAGAGATGATTGCCGATGGCCTGTCGGCACCGCTGCATCCGGGGGCCGAGAAGTACTACAAGGAAAAAGGCTGGCTGCAGTAAGCCGGACCTGATGCGGGGCGCGCCTGTGACGGGCGCGCCCCTTTTGCACACCCGGGGAGCTGGGTGAAGCCGAGGCCGAAACGGCCCGAAAGATCGCACAGCGACGGGGAGACGCCAGATGAGTTCCGACACCCAATCCAATCGCCCGCTATCCGAAGAAGAGCTTCAGGATCTGGTGGCCTCGTCCGATGCGGGCGCGCGCAACCCGGCGGGGAATGTCGGGGTCTTCCTGGCCATCGTGGCGGTGCTGTGGTCGGTCTTTCAGGTGGTGCTGGCCTCGCCCCTGTCGAATGTGCTGCTGCCGGGCAGCGTGGTGAACAACTCGCGCCAGATCCATCTGGCCTTTGCGATCTTTCTGGCCTTTGCGGCCTATCCGGCGCTGAAGTCGAGCCCGCGCAATTACATCCCCGTGCAGGACTGGATCATGGGCGTGGTGGGTGCGGGCATCGCGCTTTACGGCTATATTTTCTATGAAAAACTGGTCGACAATGGCCTGCTGGCCGATGATGTCGACAAATGGGTGGCGCTGGGGGGCCTGCTGCTGCTGTTCGAGGCCGCGCGCCGCGCGCTCGGGCCCGCGATGGCGATCATTGCCACGATTTTCCTGGCTTACGTGTTCTTCGGCTCATCCGACTGGGTGCCGGAAGTGATCCAGTGGAAGGGCGCCAGCCTGAAAAAGGCGATGAGCCATATGTGGATCACCTCCGAGGGTGTCTTTGGCATCGCTTTGGGTGTCTCGACCAAGTTCGTCTTCCTGTTCGTGCTGTTCGGCGCGCTTCTGGATAAGGCGGGTGCGGGCAATTACTTCATCAAGATGGCCTTTGGCGCGCTGGGGCACCTGCGCGGCGGTCCGGCCAAGGCGGCTGTGGTGGGCTCGGCGGCCACGGGCCTGATCTCGGGGTCTTCCATTGCCAATGTGGTGACCACCGGCACCTTCACCATCCCGCTGATGAAGCGGGTGGGCTTTTCCAGCGAACAGGCGGGCTCGGTCGAGGTCGCCTCATCCGTGAACGGCCAGATCATGCCGCCGGTGATGGGGGCTGCGGCCTTCCTGATGGTGGAATATGTGGGCATTTCCTATGTCGAGGTGATCACCCACGCCTTCCTGCCGGCGGCAATCTCCTACATCGCGCTGGTCTATATCGTGCATCTGGAGGCGGTGAAGCGGAACATGCCGACGCTGGGCAACCGCGTCGTTTCGATGGGGCGCACGATCGGCGGCATGGCGCTGTTCTTCGTGGGCTTTGCCGGGCTCTGCTACGGCATTCAATACCCGATCAAGGCGGTGATTGCGCTGATGCCCGATGCCTCGGGTCTGGTGCTGTCGGCGCTGGTTGTGGCGGCCTATCTGATCCTGCTGAAACTGGCGGCGGGCGTGGATGATCTGGTGCCCGACGATCCCAACGCCAAAGAGGTCGAACTGCCGGTGATCGCCGAGATCTACAAGGCCGGTCTGCATTACCTGCTGCCGATCATCGTGCTGGTCTACTTCCTGATGATCGAGCAGAAATCGCCGGGCCTGTCGGCCTTTTGGGCGACCTCGCTGCTGTTCGTGATCCTGCTGACGCAGAAGCCGCTGAAATCGATCTTCCGCGGCGAAAGCGACACCGCAAATGCCTTCATGGCCGGGGTCATCGACCTGTGGAACGGTCTGATCGACGGGGCGCGCAACATGATCGGCATCGCGCTGGCCACCGCCACCGCGGGCGTGATCGTGGGCACCGTGACGCTGACCGGCGTGGGCCAGGTGATGGCCGATCTGGTCGAGTTCCTGTCGGGCGGCAACCTGATCGCCATGCTGGCGCTGGTGGGCCTGCTGAGCCTGATCCTGGGCATGGGCCTGCCGACCACGGCGAACTATATCGTGGTCAGCTCGCTGATGGCCGGTGTGGTTGTCGAACTGGGCGCGCAGGACGGTCTGATCGTGCCGCTGATCGCGGTGCATCTGTTTGTGTTCTACTTCGGCATCATGGCCGATGTGACGCCGCCGGTGGGTCTGGCCAGCTTTGCCGCCGCCGCCGTGTCGGGCGGGGATGCGATCAAGACGGGCTTTACCGCCTTCTTCTATTCCCTGCGCACCGTGGCGCTGCCGTTTGTGTTCATCTTCAACACCGATCTGCTGCTGATCGATGTGGGCTGGGTGCAGGGCATTCTGGTGGCCGTGTCTGCCACTATCGCGATCCTGATCTTCACCGCCGGCACCATGGGCTGGTTCCTCACGAAGAACCGCATCTATGAAAGCGTGGCGCTGATCCTGATCGCCTTTGCGCTGTTCCGCCCGGACTTCCTGATGAACCGGATCGCGCCTCCGTTTGCGCAGATCGAACCGGCGCAGCTGGAACAGGCGGTGGGCGAGGCCGCCCCGGGCAGTTCCCTGCGGATCGAGGTCGCAGGTCCGGACTTCGACACCGGCAACATGACCGAGACCACCGTGGTGCTGACCATCGGAGACGAGGCCGACGGCGCCGCCCGCATCGAGGCCCTGGGCCTGATCCCGCTGGAAGAGGACGGCCTGGTCAAGCTCGACGAGCCGCTCTTCGGCACCCCGGTCGGCGATGAGCTGGACATGTTCGACTACTACGCCGACGACCCCGTCCGCATCACCAGCGTACAGGCGCCGCAGAACCAGCCGCC
>NZ_JBQFOU010000055.1:0-3442 GCF_056533845.1 Ruegeria sp. F5
ATTTCGGTCAACTCGTACTCCGGTCCACGTGCTTCACCCTCCACACCAAGCGCGCCAAGTCTTGTAACAACAATGAAGCCTTTCGCCTGAAGTTCATGGAATGCCTTCATCGCCGTGTTAACGCCAATACCCAGGCGGCGTGCCGCTTGTCGACAGCTCAACCGTATCTTTCCGTTGTTGTTGAATCGCTTACCTTTCCACTCTAAACGTAGCCAGACGTAGAGCATTTGAGCTTTGGGGGTCATGGCTCGCCAAGCTTCGGTCTCAAGTATTGCCCGGCGAACGTAAGTTCCATGTTCAGAAGTCGGATTGCCGTTCTTGTCAAACTTACGCATTTTCTGCACCTTGACTTGAACCACCAACTACGACGCGATTTTGGTCAATCCAGTCCCTTAGATCAGAGACTCTGTACCTGACGCTCCGACCGATTTTTATCATTGGCGGACCCCCAAATCGGTTTGCATTAACCTCGAGAAAGCGTCGAGAAAGCCCAAAATGCACCTCAACTTCTGAGCGGGTGAGCAAGAGATCGGGAGGTAAGGCTGTTAGCTGCATGACGTATCATCCTATTGCTTTTCGCTGTGCAATGAAGATGACAACCATCTGAATCCAATAATACCCTCACCATTTAAGAAACTACTGGGGTTTCTGTTTTTTATAACAATCAATCAATGTGTTGGCAGAAATCAAAGGTTGATCATTCCTAATTCTACCACGGTCTTTCCATGCCTCTGGCGCTCCGTTTGCCCAGATACGACGCGAGGCGTTTTCAGAAAAACCGACTTCCATTAGCGCTTTGACGGCGTCGCGTTTCTTCATGCGGCAATCACTTTGGTCCAATGCCAAATCTTCCAAACACCTGGCAGCAATAGATTCGTTCGTAATTTCTTGCCCAGTTCTGGGTCCACCGCGGATCGAAATGTCCTCAGCATTCGGGTATTGCTTTCGGACTGCCGCCAATCCAATGGAACGTGTTTTCGAATTCGGATCTTCAGAGTTCATGTTCAACGTGACGCTGTTGGCACTCTGAAAGTATGAAATGACGATATCCTTCAATAACCTAGTAAAGTCTGTTGGACCAAGCAAAGCCAAAGGTCTTCGAAGTTCGTAGGCGTTCAAATGCGTCAGCCGTTCACCGATCGAATTTTGCTGCAGGAGTGAATCCGGAAACTCCAGGTCTGCCAATCGAAGCCGCGCGATTGGAATGTCACTTTCCACAAGCCTCATGATATTGTCGTCGAACTCAGGAATTCGCACGGCTTGTTTTTCGCCTGATGAGTTGATGGGTCCTGAAAGTAAATCTTGGTAAGCGCCAGCTAATTCGAGTACTTCGCGCAGTTGCCTTCGTTCCGAGTATTCCTGTCGATCAGTGCGAATTTCCTGATCTAGCAGCCCGCTTCGTCGGCGGTAAGCCATCGTGTACAGGTAGCCAAGCAACAACGCGTTCCCCAGCAGCACCATTCCGTCATCATCGAGCTTCACTTTTTGATCGGCCATGCCCTTTTTGTATTCCTCGCTCCAAACGAGTTTTTATCTATAGGATGCCTCCCACCTATGATCGCCTAATGCGAGCGCTCAGTTCGTCACACACCGTTTCCATAGCTGGTCTGAGCGCGTCGAGGGAGGGTTTCACATAGCGTTGTCCGGTGATCGAAATCGGCGTGTGGTTCAGCAGGCGCCCTACAATCTCTTCCAATATCCCCGCCTCCATGGCGACCGTCGCAAATGTCCGGCGATGGGAATGAATGGACCATTGCAGACGCTCGGGTCCCTTCAAATGCCCGCTGGGCGACTTGGGCGAGGGAAACACCCATTGCCTATGCAGACCGCGCACAGGCGCCAGTATCTCGTGATGAACCTGTGAGATGGGAAGATCAAAACTGCGCCCGTTCTTGGTCATCGGCAAATGGATGTGATCTTCGTGCACATTCTTCCATTCAAGCGTCAGCGCCTCGGTTTTGCGAAAGCCTGTGAATAAAAGCAACTCGTAGAAGACCTTGTGGATGGGGTTGTAGAGATCATCCACGGCCTCGCGCCATGCGCTCAAGTCCTCGATGATCGAACCGTTTGGTTGCTCCTGATACCACTCGATGGCCATCGTCGGGCTTTCCGGCAGATCATGTACGCGCCGCGCATGGTTCCAGACTGTCCGAAAGTACTTTAGAGTATGATTTGCTGAAGATGGCGTTGCAGCCATGGATCTGTGACGCTCAACGACCATCGACTTGGTGATCTCGTCCAGCGGCAGGCGCAGCCAATCTTTCAAATGAAGCTCGAACTGCTGACGCACACCGGATCGGTGGGCCTCAGACCGAAGCTTGGGACGTGCCAGATAGGTTTCCATTGCCGTCTCAAGCGTTGGCGCGCCGATCTGTATGCGCTTGCCCGCTCCCCTGCCCCAGTCCAACGCAAAACCCAAAGCAGTTTGGCGTGCGACGTCCGCAGAAATCAGGGGGTAGCGCCCGATTAAAACCCGTCGGGTTTGCCCTCCAACGTCTTTCTGGAAATACCAGGTTTTCGACTGTTTCCCCACGAAGAGAACAAGCCCCTTTACCTCGACATCCCAGTGCTTGGCGGTACCGCTTTTTGTCTGCGGAACCTTGCGTGCGAATGTCTCTGTGAGCTTTGGCATTTTGTCAGCTTTTTGTCGGAACTGGATTGATACGCAATGATACGCCATGCAACACGGTATGACTAATATTTAAATGAAATGAAACTGTTAGAAAGTCCAAGCAACACCATGAAACTGGTCATCATTGCTTGGAAGGCAGGGGCTTTACCATTAAGCTATACCCGCTCAATGTTTCGCTTTCCTATGTGATGGCTAAGTGGGCGTCAAGAGCGAACCATCGCTTGGGCAAATTGACCCGAGAGAAAGGGTTTTCGTAGTTTAAGAGGTAGGTGTGAGCAAAGGCGTTCTGTTTGATATCGCAGGTGTTCTGTATCAGGGTGACAAGCCACTGGCGGGTGCTGCGGAGGCGGTCTCAACCATTCGCGGCACAGGACTTCCGGTTCGCTTTCTGACAAATTCAACCCGACGACCTAAGCGCGTTATTCTGGACAAGCTACATGGCTTCGGAATAGAGGCAGATGCCACCGAAATCCTCACACCAGCGGCGGCCGCCTGTGCCTGGTTAGAGGAAAACGGTCTTGCGCCACATCTGCTGATCCATCCGGATCTGGAAGAGGATTTTGCCGTGTGCTCGAAGTCCGGCCCCAAAGCGGTCATCGTTGGAGATGCCGGCTGCTTCTTCACCTATGAACGATTGAACGCGGCCTTTCGCCTGATCAAAGACGGGGCTCCCTTTCTTGCATTGGCGTCGAACAGGGTATTTCGTGATGCAGACGGTGAATTGAGCCTGGATGCTGGCGCTTTCGTCCGGGCGCTTGAGTATTCGAGCGGTAAAAATGCTTTTTTGTTTGGGAAGCCTTCGCCAGCGTT
>NZ_JBQFOU010000056.1:0-3032 GCF_056533845.1 Ruegeria sp. F5
TAAATACCCGTATCGGCCCCCGGAGTATCTACGACAATCCAGCGCATGCCCAGCGGCGATTACAGCGGCTCCTATGCCATGTCCGTCAGCACAGCAATCCCGCTGTCGCCTGCATCGCGGGCCGTCAGCGCACCTCAGCGGCCATTATCGCTCGTTGGACCGAACGCAACCGCCTGATTGAGCTGGCCCGAGAAAAGGAACATTCGGCTTCGTGAGTGAATTCTATCAGGGGGTTTTCCGTGCAACGCGCGCGTGGTAGTTAAATCCAAAAGTCCAATGATATCAATGTCTGTTCCCGGATAAGGTACACCAGAAAATGACAGACCGAGACTACGCATCAATCTGGATTGAGGAACTGGACCCACCCTATGTGCGCATGGGTGTCGCGTCGTGGCCTTGGCAGAACATCACCCGGATCACGGAACGGGCGGGCAAGCTGGCACAGAATTATTCCCTGGGCTGGCATTGTGCCTATTGCGGTGAGCTCATGCCGGAGTGGAAGCGCATTGACGCCAAGTATTGCAAGGAAGGCTGTCGCAAGATGGCGGCGCGGAAACGGCGTCTAAAGTAGAGCGAAATCTAAAGCAGAGCACAGTCTATCCGGGATGTGTTTTTGACAGAAACCCGTTCGGCGCGTTAGCCTCGCCATCGAAGTTTCCGATTTCTTTTTGGCGTAGCGATTACAATGAAACCGTTTTTCTACTTACCGATTGTCATCACCTCATTCCTGGTCTCAGCGTGCCTGCCGACCTCCGATGTTTCAACCAGCGTAACTCCCGAAGGCGCAGAAGGCGTAGTTGGTCGTTCCATGATGTCGAATACATACATTGGCCGCGGTGCAAGCGTATTGACGCCTCACGGGCATAAACGCTCAAGCGAGCGGGCGCGGAGAGGAAGTAGGTCTGACCGCTTTGAACTCCGCCACAATGACTGTGCGATAGCTAGAAAGCCCCAGCCTTTGGATTGTGTTGAGGACCGGCAGCGCATCGAGCGCGAGGAAGAACCGAGAGGTGTATTCCAAAAGTACGGCACGGCTGCCTGGTATGGATGGTCCATGTTTTTGGCCCCCGATTTCCCAACGCTTGCACCGATGTCCGTTACTGCGGTTCAAGCTAAGCCACCGGGATACACTCCGATTTGGGACTTGAACTTAGGAGGACCTGCAAGAGTTTTCTTTTGGGACGAAAACAGCGATTGCACAGTTGGGCAACTAAGCAATTGGAGGGGTAGATGGACCGACATTGTTGTATTTGCTGACTACAGCCCGTCTCCGAGCGGTCCGGCGTTTCAAATGTGGGTCAACAATCGACTGGTTTGCACAAGGACGCGACCACTCATAGTCAATGGCATGCCAGGTGATGGAAAAAACCTGCACATCAGGTACGGATTATATCAAGCCTACATAAGTAGATGGCTTGGTAGAAATGGCACAACCCCACCTGAGGCGACCGGATGGCGTGATGTTAACTCTCAACCCGGATTTGGGAGTAACAGCTTGACCCCCACACCGTTTGCATATGACTGGGGAGTGAAGCTACCGACTACCGTTCTTTATATCGACGAATTCAGAAGTGGACCCACACGCGAAAGCGTGGATGTAGGAATGTTGGAGGCTCGAGGCGTGAAGCCAGTGGACTGAGCACAGCCTGTTTCCAACGTCACCAATCCACCGGAGAGGCCTCCAGTACCCTCATAAGGCACATTCAGGCGGTTCCGGCTCAGCACACTGTCAGAACCCGTTAGACCGGCTCAGCGGGCCGTGTATCGAGTCTGGGAAGTCGGGGTGGCGGCTCTACCAGTTCTTAGTCCGTCGCGGTGGTTGTCGTGGCATCGCCAGCACCAGTGCCTTCAGCACCCCCGGCATCTTCGCCGCCTGACCGCATCATGGTCAAAGCCAGGATAACAACAACCACGACTGCCGCGATTATGACAACGGTCTTATTCATCTCGATCCTCCATGGCAGAGAGGCGCTCCAGGTGATGCCCGGTTGAGAATTAAGCCACCCTCTGCGTGTCTGCTGTTGGTTCGTTTTGCTGTTCGTATTGTTCCACTGCCGACAAGTATTCCTTCAATTGTCTGTCTTCGTCGGTATCAGGTTCTGATCCCCACAAAAGCTCGATTTCCAGCAGCGCGGCGCGGTACTCGTTAGGGGTGCGGACAATGGCCATAGTGGATCCCCAAGTCAAAATCAGTGTGAGAATCCATATCTCTTTTCGCGCGATTCTGACAGGCAATTCACCATTGGCGGTTGACCAGAGCGGTTTTGCGCTGGTTGGGAAAATATGAACAGAACTTCCGTTTTTGGTAGGCCATATCCGGTATGCGGGACAAAGTAGCCGTTCGTCTATTCACCGAAACCATCGTTTGACCTTAACGCACATAGATTGCCATCAGGGTCAGTAAACTCAGCGGTCGTGCCCCAAGTGTGGACGCCAACTCTCACATCGACATCTTTGCGCATTAGAAGTTCAGCAATTGCTGAAACATTGGAGACATTAAATCGGAGCTTGGTCGGGTTCTGTGCAATTTTCTTGGCTGATTGAGACGCAACACCACCTGGCTCCACCATCAAATATGCGTCACCCAACGAAAATGTCGTAAGTTGTTCATCTTCGCGATCAATCTTGTGCAGCATATCCAGCCCAAGAACCGAGCCATAGAATTCTACGCAACGTTCGTAATTTTCAGTGAATAGTATGATACCTGCTTGTGTAAAGTTCATGTTTTCCCTCCGCCCGTGGCTGCAAGTTGCAAATCAGATTGCAACGAGAGAGACCGTAATTGCTCAAGTAAGGTTGAGGTCAAGTACTGGATGGGGATGCCAAATTATGTCCTCTATGCAGGTAGGTTTGGGCTCGGAGTGGACAATCGAAGTTACCAATTAGGAGCGCTCAATCAGTGCAGATATGCATGGTTTCGCGCTGCCGTGGAGCAAATCCCATGTAGCGAATGTAGCAGGGGATCGGGGCTGAATTGAGTTTTGAGAGCAGAGGGTTTTGACAGGTTGGCTCAAAGTGCCGTTCTTTAGTAG
>NZ_JBQFOU010000057.1:0-2608 GCF_056533845.1 Ruegeria sp. F5
AAATACCACTTAGTTTCTTGCCGATCTCCATTGCTTACCTCCCTGATCGCAATTATTGAGACGTTTTGTATCAAAAAACGCTAGTATATTTCTCAGCGTTTGGCTAGAACTTTTTGAAACCAGTTTCAGGGAGGTGATTATGGAAGTGGACTATGCTGTCGTCGGGGCCGGGTCTTCGGGCTGCGTTATCGCCAATCGCCTAAGCGCCGAGCCGGGCACGACCGTGGCCCTGCTCGAGGCCGGCGGGCGCGACACCAACCCCTGGATTCACATTCCCGTCGGGTATTTCAAAACCATGCATAACCCCTCGGTCGACTGGTGCTACCGGACCGAGCCCGATCCCGGCCTGAATGGCCGCTCCATCGACTGGCCGCGGGGTAAGGTGCTGGGCGGCTCATCCTCGCTGAACGGGTTGCTGTATGTCCGTGGCCAGAAAGAGGATTATGACCGCTGGCGTCAGATGGGCAACGAAGGCTGGGGCTGGGACGACGTGCTGCCCCTGTTCAAACGCTGCGAGGATCAGGAACGCGGCGCGGACGAGTTTCACGGCGTCGGCGGGCCCTTGTCGGTGTCCAACATGCGCATTCAACGCCCGATCTGCGACGCCTGGGTCGCAGCCGCGCAGGCGGCGGGCTACCCGTTCAACCCCGATTACAACGGCGCGCAGCAAGAGGGCGTGGGGTACTTTCAACTGACCACCCGCAATGGGCGCCGTTGCAGCGCGGCGGTGGCTTACCTTAAGCCCATCCGCAACCGCCAGAACCTGAACATCATCACCAAGGCGCTGGTGACGCGGGTGATTCTGGAGGGGAAAAAGGCCACCGGACTGGTCTACCGGGATCGCTCGGGCGCGGAACAAACCCTGACGGTGCGGCGCGAGATCATCCTGTCCGGCGGGGCGATCAACTCACCGCAAATCCTGATGCTGTCGGGTATCGGAGACCCCGATCATCTGAAGGAAAACAGCATCGACCCCATGCACGCCCTGCCCGGCGTCGGCAAGGGGCTGCAGGATCACCTGCAGGCGCGGCTGGTGTTCAAATGCAATGAACCGACCCTGAATGACGAGGTCCGCAGCCTGTTCAACCAGGCTCGCATCGCGCTGAAATACGCGCTGTTCCGTGCAGGGCCGATGACCATGGCGGCCAGCCTTGCCACCGGGTTCCTGAAAACCCGCCCCGAGGTCGAAACGCCCGACATTCAGTTCCATGTGCAACCCTGGTCCGCCGACAGCCCCGGCGAGGGCGTGCATCCGTTTTCGGCCTTCACAATGTCGGTCTGCCAACTGCGCCCGGAAAGCCGCGGCGAACTCAGGCTGGACGGCCCGGACCCGTCGAAACATGTCAAGATCATCCCGAATTACCTGTCCACCGAGACCGATTGCCAAACCATCGTCCACGGCGTGAACATCGCCCGCAGGATCGCCAAGCAGAACCCTCTGGCCTCGAAGATTTCCGAGGAGTTCCGGCCAACCGCCGATCTGAGTTGCAACGATTACGAAGGCACTCTGGACTGGGCCAGATCGAACACGGCGTCGATCTATCACCCGACCGGCACCTGCGCGATGGGCCGCGCCGGGGCCTCTGTTGTCGATGCAAAACTGAAGGTACACGGCATCGCGAACCTGCGGGTGGCCGATTGCTCGATCATGCCGGAAATCGTCAGCGGCAACACCAATGCGCCCGCGATCATGATCGGCGAAAAGGCCAGCGATCTGATACGCGCGGAGGGCTGACGCAGAAGCCACCCCTGATTGGGCAGACATGCAATCCACCTAGTCCGATGCGGCGCGGGATGAATAGTAAAACGCAATCGCCTGCGCCCGGTTCTTGACCGACAGTTTTTCATATATATTGGACAGGTGAAATTTCACCGTGTTGGTTGAGATTTGCAGGTCTTTCGAAAGATCGCGGTTCGATAAGCCCTTGGCCAGTGCTTCAAGTATGATGCGCTCTTTACGTGACAGGGTATGGATCGGGTCTCTCTGCATTTTCCGAACGTCGATGAATGGGAACACCATTTTGCCGACAGCTACGTCTGCGCAGGTTTCCAACAGGCGCTCAACCTCACCAGACCGCGAAGCAAACCCCGCTGCGCCGGCCTGCATTGCAAGGCGCGGAACATCTCCTGTCTCATCGCCGTAGACGACAAAACGGGGTGCGTTTTCCTGTTCACGCAAAACCTCGATCAGTTTGGCAGCACCCAGAACCGGCAAATTCCAGGCAATCACGCAGACCTTTACCGGTACTCTCATGACCGCGCCCAGGAAGCCTTCGGCGGTTGCAGATGTAGCAACCAGAGAGAATCGCGGATCACGCTCAAAAATCTCTGACATGGCCGACAACACCAGTGGATTGTTGTCGGCAAGCATAACGTCGATCGGTTGCTCTGAAGGGTCTGACATTGTTTTTACATCCAAATTTCCAATTTACTACCAATTAGTATAGGTTATTTCTTGGTATACATCGGCATTCTTGCCAAAACGGGTAGGTTATTCCCCATCTTATTAGAAGGCCTAAAGCAGTAGTAAGTTACGTTGCGTCGTAGGGCAAGTCCGCGTTTTCTGCTCGGCAACGTACCACACCGGGCCTCAGCGCCCAGCCAGTTG
>NZ_JBQFOU010000058.1:0-2568 GCF_056533845.1 Ruegeria sp. F5
AGGACGAAGCCGCTATCGCGGCAATGGCGCTTATGGCTGGCGTTATGAGCCGATCCTGATGGCGCATATTTTGTGATCTTGCTGACCTGTTTGACGATTGGGGTTTCTCAATCTGATGACAGGAGGTTCCAATGACAGAGGAGAAGATGAGCCCGCTGCGTGCGCGGATGATAGAAGATATGCGCATTCGTGGAATGTCACCGAAGACTCAGCAAGGCCATATCAGGGCGGTCAGGTATTTGGCCGAGTTCATCGGGCGCTCACCCGATACGACGACACCGGACGAGTTGCGGGCCTATCAGCTTCACATGACCGATAGCGGGGTCTCGACCGGCGTATTCAACGCGAGGATCGTGTCACTACGGTTCTTCTTCGGTATGACCTGTGGGCGTGAAGAGATGAAGCGGTACATGCAGTTCCGGCGCAAGGCGAAGAAGCTGCCGGTTGTTTTGAGCGTCGAGGAGGTTGGCGACCTATTGGCGGCGGTTCCCGGACCAGGGCTGAAGTATCGCGCGGCCTTGGGGATCAGCTATGGCGCTGGCTTACGCGCATCTGAGGTCTGCAATCTCAAGGTCTCCGACATCGATAGCGACCGGATGTTGATCCATGTGGATGAGGGCAAGAACGACAAAGACCGCAAAGCTATGCTATCACCCGCCTTGCTTGATCTGCTGCGCGATTATTGGCGCGAGGCGCGGCCAGAGGGATGGTTGTTTCCGGGCAAACCCAAAATCATGGCTTTGTCGCCACGCCAGTTGAACCGCGCGTTCACTTCGGCCAAACATATGGCTGGGATCAACAAACCCGCCACGCTGCATACGTTGCGCCACAGCTTCGCCACGCATCTGCTTGAGGCTGGAACCGACGTGCGGGTGATCCAAGTGCTTTTGGGTCATTCCAAACTCAGCACGACAGCGCGCTACACGCATGTTGCGACCAAAACCATTCGCGGTACCGTCAGCCCGTACGAGATGCTGGAGAAGCTCCAGGATCATACCGTCAGGCGGGGATTGGAGTAGCGGCTCGGGCGCTTGCGGCGCCCAAGGCTGGAGATCGCAGATATCTTTCGGAACTACGGGCCTGCGTATCGGCAGGCCAATGCCGGGCATGTCAGTCTCGGCCAACTCAAGGTGATGTCGGCGATTGAAGCCTGCCGGACCGAGGCGCTCGGCGGGCATGTGGCGGGATGCACCAAATGCGGCCACCATCACATCGCCTATAACTCCTGCAAGAACCGGCACTGCCCGAAGTGCCAGGGACCTGCTGCGCGCGATTGGATGGCAGCGCGCTCCGAGGACCTGTTACCGGTCGAGTATTTCCATGTGGTCTTCACGATGCCTGCTGAGATCGCCCGCATCGCCTACTGGAACCAGAAGGCGGTCTACGGTCTGTTATTCCGCGCATCAGCCGAAGCAGTGATGACTATCGCCGCCGATCCCAAGCGCCTCGGGGCGAAGGTCGGCATGACCAGCGTGTTGCACACCTGGGGATCGGCGCTCACGCATCATCCCCACATACACATGATCGTCCCGGGTGGTGGTTTGTCACCGGACGGCACGAGGTGGATCGCCTGCAGACCGGGGTTCTTTCTGCATGTGCGCGTATTGGCACGGCTGTTCCGCCGCTTGTTCCTGGAGGGGCTGATCGAGTTGCACCGTGCAGGCCAGCTTGCATTCTTCGGCGACCTCAATCACTTGGCGCAGGCAAATGCATTCGCCAAGTGGCTCGCCCCGTTCCGCAAAACCGACTGGGTGGTCTATGCCAAACCTCCGTTCGGCGGGCCTGAGGCCGTGCTGGCATATCTGAGCCGATACACACATCGGGTCGCAATCTCGAACCATCGACTGGTCAGCGCCGATGCAGAAACCGTCGCGTTCCGCTGGAAGGACTACAGGATCAAACGCAATGGCCGCCAAAAGGTCATGCGCTTGGCCACACCCGAATTCATCCGCCGCTTCCTGATCCATGTTCTCCCTGACGGGTTCCATCGCATCCGGCATTATGGCCTGCTTGCATCGGCACGGCGCAAGACAAACCTCGCGGAGATCCGCAACCTGCTTGGAGCAGAACTGCCGCAAAAAGAGCCACAAGCCGATGCAGAGATCATCCCTCTCGCTTTACGCGAGCCATGCCCCTGCTGCGGCGGTCCCATGCGCATCATCGAGATCTTCCGGCGCGGCCAGATACCGATGTCGCGCGCGCCACCAAGGGAGAAGGCCGCATGACACGATGCCTGTTCAGCCAACACAACATCAGCCCGTTATCTCTGGATGATCGGTCGAAATCGCCTGCGGCCGTCATCCAAAATGGCGACGTGGATCGCAACCTGCACACTCACTCGGTGAAATGCCTGCGACCAGGGTTGCAGAAAACAACCGCATTAAGTGCAATCAACACAGCCAACCGCCCGCCCAAGGCAACGGAAGCCTCACCTGTCAGCGCTCTTTCCCCATAGTTTGATCCCAGACCCCCGCGGCTTCCTCCTTCCGAGGTTTGTCAACGCGGGCCGCACGCAGCTCCTGGCGGCATCTTCGCACCCCGGCCCGCATCGAAAAACCTTCAGGAAAG
>NZ_JBQFOU010000059.1:0-2266 GCF_056533845.1 Ruegeria sp. F5
TACGTAGTTAGCCGTTCCTTTGGTTTTCTTTGGAATCCCGAAACCGTCGCGCCAGGTAATCCACGAACGCTCTGGTTTTTGGTGCTAGATTGCGCCTGTCGGCAAACATTACGACAATATCTGTGCTGGGTGGTGCATACTCCGGCATGACGTGGACAAGTTCGCCGGAGCGAAATTTCCTGTTTGCCATATAGCAGGGCAGCCGTGCGATCCCGATACCTGCTAGAGCAGCTCGAAAGACGACATCGGTGCTGTTTCCCTCAAAGCTGCCCGTTGCTTCAAATTTTTCGCCTGCGTTCGGTTTAATGCTGTTCCAAGCGTTCCGTTGGCTTCTCCCAGCAACTCTCAAGCAATTGTGCTCAGCCAATTCGGCAAAATTCGACGGTGTTCCACAACGCTCAAGGTATGCAGGTGAGGCACATAGTACCCTGCGACTCTGCATAATGCGCCTAATGACCATATCTGGATTCTTGCGTTGTTCTGCAAAGCAGATCGCCGCATCGAACCCCTCACTCCGAAGATCAATTTCTCGGTCGGTCAAATCCAAAGACATTTGAACCTCAGGGTTCTCTTTCATGAACTCTGGCAGGGCAGGAATCAGTTGAGACTTACCGAATGCGACAGTGGATGCAATCCTAAGTTCTCCGCGTGGGACACCGTCAAAACTGTTGATCATCGCTTTGGCTTCATTAAACTTGTCAGCCATCGCTTTGCATTTTTCATAGAAATCTTGGCCTTCTCGCGTCGGAGAGACACCCGTTCTGGTGCGATTAAGAAGGCGGTAGTGCACCTGATCTTCAAGTAATCCGATCTGCTTACTAACTGCTGATGGGGTCTGCCTCATTGATCTTGCAGCCCCAGAGATGCTGCCCTGCTCGACAACCGTCGCAAAGATTAGCATTTGCACAGAAATGTCCATGTCATGACCTTTACTGTTCCAATATGGCATGGGGCCTTTGCCAAATTGTCGAATTGTGAGCGCTACCAAATACATCTATCTCTGCATTGCAGCATAAATACTGCATTGCAGCAACAGACGAGGCAATATCATGGCAATTACTCGATCAAACAGCAGGCTGGATGTCGTTTTCGAAGCTGGCCGCACGTTCTTTCATCAAAAGCTGGACATGATGCGAAAGGCACAGTCCAAATACAGGATTTATCGCGCAACTTATTATGAACTCTCGGTGTTATCTGACCGTGACCTAATAGATCTGGGTATTCCGCGCAGTAGCATCAAAAGACTTGCTATGGAGGCTGCGTATGGCTGCTAATTCCCAAACGGCTGTTACAGATCGTGTTCACGCCATTGCCCTATCCATCAGCTTACTGGCGTGGATCGGAGCCACGGCAAATGCCGTCTTGAAGACGCTTCAAATGGCCCGGATGCTCTCCACACTTTCGAAAATGAGCGACGACCAACTCGCACAGATTGGAATTTCGCGATCCGATATCGCGGAATACGCCGCGAAATTGATGGCTGATTAATAGAACAGAGGCCTTCAGGTCAGAAGCTCACACGAAATTTGCTGGTCCTCGCTCCTCCCAGAGTAAGCCAGCAAAAGCGGCGGCGAAAAAGACTACAGGGAGCGCCAACGCAAGGGGCCAGCACTTTCAACTCCTCCCGAAAGTGCTGGCCCAAACCAACCTGCCAAGCAGGAGCCCGAAAGATGAGCGATAGGAGAACTTCACGAGACCCGATCGTTCGTCGTCTCCGTTTTCGCGATCAAGATGACATCTGTGATCATTTTCTTCGATTAGATGACCAGACTCGGCGCGAACGGTTTTGTGGGACTGTTACTAATACAGGGGTTCTGGGCTACGCGCAGAATGTCCTTCGGTACGACAGTATCGTTTGTGGAGCGTTTATCTCTGGGCAATTGAGAGGCCTTGTGGAACTGCGCGGTCTCTTTCAGTCATGGCAATCAAAGACCGAAGCTGCCTTCTCCGTCGAAGCCGAGTGGCAAGGCATTGGGATTGGCGACGCATTGTTTCAACAGATGTTCGCAATGGCGCAGAACAGGGGTGTAAGGACAATCCAAATGATGTGCCTGAAGGAAAACCACCACATGCGCCATCTTGCTGCGAAACACAACGCGCAGTTTGTAGCTGACGCGGAAATAGTGGAAGCAACCTTACGCCCCAACTGGCCGACACCAGCGTCATTTGCCTTTGAGATCATCGCGGAAACCAGGGCACACTCACATCTGCTCTTTACTTAAACGACCAATGGCAAGCCGCGTATTGTTGCCGTTTCAATGGGATT
>NZ_JBQFOU010000060.1:0-2242 GCF_056533845.1 Ruegeria sp. F5
CGATGGTGACTTCGGTGCCCGACCATTTGCCGAACAGGATTTTGTCACCGGCCTTAACGGCCATTGCGATCAGCTCGCCGCTGTCCTTGCGAGCGCCTTCGCCAGTTGCGACGACTTCGCCTTCGCTGGGCTTTTCTTTTGCACTGTCAGGAATGATCAGGCCGCCTGCGGTTTTCTCATCGCTCTCAACGCGACGGACCAGCACACGGTCATGTAGAGGTTTGAATGCCATCTTTGTTGCTCCTCAATTGGCGATTCAACAAGTTAGCACTTTCGACTATAGAGTGCCAACAAACGAGATTTTGGGATGTGAAAGCATAGTTTCAAGAGATGTGATTGGATATTTTTCTGGCTTTGCGAAGCTGCAATATGAACGCTTGAACTCAATATCTTAAAGGAGTTTTGAACATTGGCGAGAACGCGTCCGGGCCGACGCGAGATTATTGTCCGACTACCCGTCTGGATAAGTTCAAAAAGCGCCACGTGCCACCTATGTAAAGAGCAGAAAACGGTCCGCTGTATGTATTGCTCAACGAAAAGCGGGGCCATGCGCCCATACCGTCAACGAGTATCGCTCGCCCTGCTCAACCGGCGTCACCTGGTGTAGCAAGAAGCTCGGAAAGACGGTTGCGCATCCCTGATATCGACTGGCCGTCACTGCGTAGGCATCCGGCATGATTTCCAGGTCACCCCCGTCATACAATCCGGGTTTGCTGAGCTGAACAACCAGCGTCAGTTTCCGTTTTCGAGCGGTGGGACTGTCTCCAATATCGGAGTGCCATGCGAAATGGCCACCGTCTGAGGCCTTGTAGCAAGCGACTTGCGGGCTCTCGGAGATTTCCCGCAGATCAAAGTTAAACTTATCAGTGTTGGAGCGGCGCACCAGACTAATGAGACGTGTCATTACCCATCCGGTGCCGGTGACGTCGTCCAGCCAAGTCACATCGCACTTGCGCAAGTTAGGATCTCTATTCTGGCCGACCAGCAATGCATCATTTGCAGGAACCCGCTTTGATGAGGCAACAATTTGCTCGCATTCCCGCGCCGTGAAAGCGCCGGGAATCGAATGTACTTCCATCATTCTGAACACCATTTCCAGACTGTAGGTGGATATTGCGGCAACGCGCATGTGTCGCTGCGCCGTTTTCGACCAAAGCGTCCGAAAGCGACGTATTTTTTAGTATTGGACAGATAGATTTGGGTGCGCCGCGGCCCCAAGGCCGTGTGCCCATTCAACCGCCATCCATCCTGAATTTAAAACAGCGAAACTCATTGGACCAATGTTTCCGGCGTGTTCTATCAGGATTCACATCATTGCGTTGTCAAACTCAGGACCTTTTGATTTCCGTTTGCCAGATTTATTCTTCGTTCTGGCGCAATCGCTTCCAACCCAAAACGACACCATGTTCGGTTATTTTCTCGGGATGCGATTCAGCCCAATCGGCAAGAATAGCGGACATCTCTGGAACCGTTGCAAATTGTGAGGATTTTCGGGAATCCAAATGGAATAAAGCCAGAAGTTGTCCGCCACTATGAGGACAAAGACTAGTTTGCAAGTGCGGTAGCCGCCTTTCGGTTTCGCAGTCGAGCAGTGGAATTACGTTCAGCGATTGGCACGTCACAGCAATCTGTTGCTGATCTCGACAAGATTGCCATCTGGGTCGCGGAAGTAGACTGACATCAATTTACCAACTGCGCCCGCTTTTTCTGCAGGTCCTTCGACGATCTCGATATTGTTAGATTCAAGCTGCGCCACCACATCGTCAATCGGTGTATCGGTCACAACACAGAAGTTGCCGCTGCCTGGGACGGTTTTTTCTGCGAGGCGTGGCAATTCATTGGCGGCCTGAAGACTGATTTTGTTCGATCCGAAATGAAGGGACCATTTTCTGGTCCGCTCCTCATGAGCAGCCATGCCAAGCACACGTTGATAGAATTCCAAGGTGACGTCGACATCGCGGATGCAAAGAACAATGTGGTCAAAGCCATAAATGTGCATGCCACAATCATAACGCGAATAAAGCCGCACCGCAAAACCGCACAAAACAAGCGGCAATTGTCCGCATACTCGCTGTTTAAAACACAGTTCCGCATTGCTTTGTCGCCACAAGTCAGCCTTGAGCCCAATGCGACTGATGCTGCGCTGTTGGAGAATGGCCGCTTCGATGATCTGTTCTCAGTCCACGCGGATGAATTCGTGTTCGATATAATCCACACCCGGCGGATAGATCCGAAGCCGCAG
>NZ_JBQFOU010000061.1:0-2148 GCF_056533845.1 Ruegeria sp. F5
TGCGCGCCTTGTTACAGACTTTGCTCTGCCTGCGTTGATTTTTGCCAATCTTAGTAGAGAGCCCTTCAACTTAGGCAATCTTAAGCTCGCCGTTGATCGCAAGACCATTATTTTTAGAATACGACGTTCATTGCTAACAGAGATACGATCAGGAAAAGAACCGTCATGACTCCACCGCTCTTAACGAAGTCCATAACCTTGTAGCCTGCAGGACCCATAATAAGTGCGTTCACCTGATGGGTTGGAATGAGGAACGAATTTGACGTCGAAATCGCGACCGTCAGAGCAAAAATTGCGGGATCACCACCAGCTGCCAGGGCGATCGAGACGGCCAGCGGAACCAGTAGAACAGTGGCGCCGACATTCGACATGATTAACGTAAAGACCGTAGCAAGAACGGCGACTCCCGCTTGAAGAGACCAAATCGGCCAACCGTCGAGTAACGACAGTATTTGCTGCGCAATCCATGCTGCTGTTCCTGTCGACTGTACGGCCTTACCTAGTGGAATTAGGCTCGCTAGTAAAAAGACTGTACTCCAGCTGACTGCCTCATAAGCATCGTCGATATCCAGTACGCCGGTGAGTATCATTCCAACTGCGCCTGTCAAAAGACACAATGAGAGGCGCAGATCAGTGAGCAATATCAGTGCAAGTGCGACTAAAAAGAAGAAAAGGGCCCAAGCGACCTTCTTGGGGCGTAGTTCTTCCTGTGGAAAATTAGTTGTAACCACGACAAAGTTCCGGTCACGGGTCAGTCGGGTTAAAGCTTCCCAAGTACTATGAATGACCAACGTGTCTCCGGCGCGAAAGGGTACCTCGCCGACAGGGGTCGGCGTGTGATCTTCGGTTTCCACATAGCTCATCGTCTCTTCATCGCGATGAATTGCCAAAAGACTTGCGCCGTAAGTTTTACGAAACACCAGATCATGGGCGCATTTACCTATTACTGCTGAACCAGGTGGTATGACCATTTCAGCAACACCGGATTTGGTTGGCGCATAATCCTCTGCAAATACATCCAGATCTTTGTGAAGGACGAATCCTTCATCATCGACCATTTTATGAATTACCTTCTCGCGACCTAAGATGGCCAATCGGCACGGAACGGTGATCTCTGTTTGTATGACCGGGGCGAACCAGCGTTTTCCGTGGTATGCACTGCCTATCACGTAAACATGGTAGCGTTGCATCAAGTCATCGAAAGTCATACCAGCACAAGGGTGCCCGTCCGGAATCGATACTTCAAAAATGTCGGTTTTTAACCCGTATATATTTTTCAAGTAGTTCTTGAGTGATTGACCGCTGGTGCCATCGGTTGATTTGTTCCCC
This sequence comes from Ruegeria sp. F5, assembly GCF_056533845.1. Classification (NCBI taxonomy): domain Bacteria; kingdom Pseudomonadati; phylum Pseudomonadota; class Alphaproteobacteria; order Rhodobacterales; family Roseobacteraceae; genus Ruegeria; species Ruegeria sp. F5. Next base: position 1,330 of record NZ_JBQFOU010000061.1, read on the forward strand.
TTTGGCAGTACCCATCGACCCAAAACCGTGAAATACAAGATTCCCGTCACTACTAGACACACACCCACAGGTGTGACGGAAAACAAGCTAAATGGCACCATTTTTTGATCGGGCGGCAGAGACTGATTTGCACTTTTCAGGAGGTCATTCAGCAGGATCAACGGTGATGAGCCAACCATTGTCATCGTCCCACCTAGAATGGCGCAGAAGCCCATCGGCATAAGCAATCTACTTAGGGGGAGTTCAGTGCGCACCGATATCCGACTGACAACCGGAAGAAACAGGGCGGCCGCGCCAACGTTTTGCATGAATGAAGAAATGACCCCGACCGTACCGGAAACGATAGGGATTATTCTGGTTTCGGTTTTGCCACCACGTCTGAGTATCAGTGCGGCGACGTTGCTCATCAACCCGGTTTTATCCAGACCAGCTCCAATGATCATGACTGCAATGATTGATACGACAGCGTTGGACGCCAAGCCATCAAACAGGCTGCCTATGTCTGCAAGCGAGCTGAGGCCTGGAAACTGACTAAGCAACCCCAGCAATACCATGACCATAATTGCCGCGAAATCGATGCGAACGACTTCTGAAACAAACAGAAAAACGGTGAGTGCCAGGAGACCCAGCACCACTGACATTTCAAATGTAAGGGTTAGAGTTTCCAATACACTGACCTTTTCTACCGCTTGCCGTAGTACAGTCCGATGACGTGTTCCGCCTGCGCGAAGAACAACCAGCGTGAGATCACGACGCCGGTCAGATGCGACAGCACGGCCAGCAGCGCAAAGACATGCTTGATCGCAACACCTGCGACCG
>NZ_JBQFOU010000062.1:0-1985 GCF_056533845.1 Ruegeria sp. F5
GAATGGCCGCTTCGATGATCTGTTCTCAGTCCACGCGGATGAATTCGTGTTCGATATAATCCACACCCGGCGGATAGATCCGAAGCCGCAGATTTTCGGCATCGCAGCTGTAGTCCGAGCGTAAGGTGAACGGAAAGGGCGGGCCTGCCGTCGAGTTTCGGAGCGTTTGACCCAGCACGGTAGCCACTGAATCGACCGAGGAGATCGACCTCACTTCCGTCACGCAAAGCTCGCCCGAGTCGGTCGAGGACAACTGATGTGTGCTAGTCACGGCCATCGTGGTCTTGACGTCGACTGGCGGACCGTCCGAGGCTGAAGGCGCCGAGATATGAGCCGAGGCGTGCATGCAGCCCTCTGCCAGGCCGGATTCGGAAATCGCGATATTAGCGACAGCCTCAGCGGAATGCACCGAGCCAGGCACCATCCGTTCCAGATCTGCCCGATAGGATCCGGGCGCAAGCGACCAGAGACCGATCAGACAGCGGTCGATCGCTGCTTCTGCCGAGCACATTGAGGGTGTTTGCAGGATCAGGGCTGTGGGCGCGGGATCGAAGGGGCATGCGCAAACCCCTGCCGGCTCCCAACGGAGTTCGATATCAAGCGTATAGGGCTCCTCCCGCACTTCGGAAGGCGAGGCGGTGCTGGTCGCCAGAACCGTGACGTCTTGTTCCTCGTTACACCTGGTGATGATCGAATCCGGCATGGCCTGCCAGTCGCCACTCGCGATGCGCACATGGTAGCGACCTGGAACCTCGTTTTCGCCGACCGAGATATCGTAGGCGCGCCCACCGTCCAGAGTGAATCTCTCTGCGTGGATCTCAAATGGCTGCGCGAAGATTTCAAGCGTTCCGCGGGAATCCGGCACGACCTCATTTATCTCAGCAGGCAATGGGTCGGGTTGCGCGATCGGCACCCTGCTGCCCGTCACTTCCACAAAGCCTTCGGAATAGAACTGCTGCGCGAATCCGTGGAAGTTCGGCGCGATATCCGGCCAGCCGCTGAGCAGTTCGTGGAAGTAAACCGGATCTCTAGCCTCGTCGAGCCGTGCCATCGTGTCGAAGATCAGACCGTTCTGCCCCCGCAATTCCAGCCAGAGAAAAAACGCCACAGTCGAATAGCTCAGCGAAAGCCGGTTATGCCTGAATACGGGAAGGCCGGGCGAGTAGTCGGGCGCGTCGCGGTGCTCAACATCTTTCGTCGGATACAGGACATGGGCAAAATAATGTGCCATGCCTTCCATCCACCAACGGTCGACATCAGCGCTGATTTCGGCGTTGTAGTTCCACAACGCAAAACAGTGAAAGAGTTCGTGGGCGATTACAAACTTGAACTCATCAGGTGAAAACCGCCTGGTGACTTGCCAATGGCCGGAAAATGCAGGGCAGACCGAGCCTCCCGCCTCATCCGGCCAGAAATCGCCGACTGCAGCGGGACTGGAGGCCAGCGCTGCGCTCAACTCGTCCGCACCCATCAGCAGGGTCGTGTCGAAACTCTGACCGCGAAACAGGCCGAGCGCGTTGAGCATGGATATCGCATCGTCGACCGCTTGCGCGGCTGCCTCCACATATTGTTGCCGGGTCGCAGTCTGGTCGTGCAGCCAACTGGTCGGATGGATGATCCGGTGACGTCCGATGAAGGGCGGCAACCCCGCCTCGTTCGACCAACCGACCTCGCAGGTCGCCGGACCGATCTCTGCAAGGATGGCGTCCGACAGACCAGCGCCGAAAAAAGAGCGGCAGAGTTGCGCATCGGCCCTCGACCCCGCCAGCAGTAGGGCCGAGAGAAAAGCAAGAGCCGCGACGGCCAACTGCAAGACGCTGCCATGCTGCGGACGTGCTGCGATCTGGTGATCCGGCATGGCTGACGATCCTCCGAACCTGGCCTGGCAATGAAGTTCCGGTACCCATCCTTCCCTATTATAGCACGAGAATCGCCGCCATGGGCGGTCGCGCTGCGGCAAACCTACCTCCAATTTATGAGACCAG
>NZ_JBQFOU010000063.1:0-1836 GCF_056533845.1 Ruegeria sp. F5
TCAAATCCTACTCCCGCAACCACTTTTACCGAACAAGCCGCCGCAAGGCGGCTTTGTTCGTTCTGAACCAGGCCAATCATCGCGGCCAGGGCACCCTCCAGTTCGATCTGCACGCCATCCCGTTCATGTTGGATCGTAACACGTTCGATCAAGTCCCGAATGATCTCCAAAGCCGCTGTGCGGATAGACGGATCCGATAGCGCCTGTGCCAGATCAGTGACCTTGGAGCGATAGAGTTCAGACAGATTTGGGTGCAGTCGCACCGGCGAGGGCGCGGGCTCAGACAGCTTTGCATCCAGATCGGCGATCTGCGCTTCGAGCTCTTCGAGCCTGGCTTGAAGCCCGGGCGTACGAATGCCCTCTGCGATTGCATCATAAAACCCATTCAGTTTGCGCGCAGCTTTGTCCCGCTCGGATTGTAGACGGGTCCGCGCTACCACCGCTGTGCTGGCTTCTGAGTTGGCGGCTTCGCTGAAGGACTTGATAAAAGCGGCTACTGCGTCGGGCTGCATCAGACGCTGACGAAGCAAATCCAGAACAGCGTCTTCCAGAACATTGCGGCGGATGGATTGCTTGTGCGCGCAAGTGTCGAGTTTGCGAGCGGCAGAGCAGGCAAGGTAGTCGCGTCCGACTGTTGCGAGTGGTCCTCCGCAGGTACCGCAGAATGCAAGACCTGTCAGAAGGTGCTTTTTGCGACGCTTCTCCCAAAACCGGGTTTCTTTGATGGCTTTGATACGGGGATCAGCCTCGATCTCACCTTGCCGCTGTTTGACCGCCTCCCAAAGCTCATCCCCGACGATCCGCAACTCGGGGACCTCCGTGATGATCCATTTGGAGGGATCGTTGAGACGGGAAACACGTCTGCCGGTCTCGGGGTCCTTGATATAGCGCAGCCGGTTCCAGACGAGGCGGCCGACATAAAGCTCGTTGTTGAGAAGGCCCGTCCCACGCACTCGGTGCCCTCGAATGGCGGTGTCACGCCATAACTTGCCACGGGGACCGGGGACACCCTCTGTGTTAAGGCGGCGCGCAATGGCTTTCGGGGAGTGCCCTTCGGTGAAGTCATGTAATACCCGTCGGATAATCTCAGCTTCCGCTGCGTTGATCATTCGTTCTCCCGTGACGGGTTGGCCGTCGGGTCCAAGACGCCGGACGACGTCGTAACCATAGCTGTTGCCGCCGCCGGAACGGCCAAGCTCGACCCGCCCGCGAAGACCACGCCGGGTTTTGTCGGCCAGGTCTTTGAGGAACAGTTGGTTCATGGTGCCTTTGAGACCTACGTGCAATTCGCTGATCTCGCCCTCAGCCAGTGTCACTATGCCAACTCCTGCAAAGCTTAACCGTTTGAAGATCGCCGCGATATCCGCCTGGTCTCGGCTCAACCGGTCCAGCGCTTCCGCCAAAATCAGATCAACCTGTCCTTCCTGTGTAGCATGGAACAGGGCTTGCAGACCGGGGCGCAACATGGAGGCGCCGGAGACCGCACGATCAGAATAGGCGTCAATAACAGTCCATCCTTCCCGCTCAGCACGCTCCCGGCACAGTCGCATTTGGTCATCGATGGATGCGTCTCTCTGCATTTGGCTGGAGAAACGGGCATAGATTGCAACTCGGGTCATCGCCGGGCCTTTCTCTTCTGGTTGATCAAAGCCGCGTAGTCGCGGCCCGCTTCAATTGTCTGGGCGTGGATGTAGTGGCGCTCGGCGGTTCCGAAGCTCGTATGCGCAAGAATTGGTCGAATTAGCTTGGCGTGTTCCGGAGAAGAGCGGGCCAGGGTTGTCGCGGCAGCATCCCGAAAGAAATGCGGTGGAATACGGCGACCCGTCAGCTTCAGTG
>NZ_JBQFOU010000064.1:0-1810 GCF_056533845.1 Ruegeria sp. F5
CGCTGCGTGCTCTGCCACACGCACTTCGGAAAGGGTCTGGAAACCGAGACGCTAGCCTTCTGGCCGTTTGCCGTGGAGCAATTATGCATGCTCCAGCGATGCTAAGTGTGTCGTCTGACGCACGCTTCGCTGCGCGTACTGCGGCACTATCTTTAGCAGGAATGTCCAGAACAGGGGATCAGCTTGATTCTGAAGAGCAACATTGTTTGGCTGCCGCAAATGGCGCTGCGCGTGCCGCCTCTCATTATCAAGGCCGTGTCGATGCGCAGAAGGAAGTGGCGGATGCAGCGGCGGATGCGATCCGGGCTTATTTTCGTGTCTCAGAAAGTGCCAATCAGTTTTATCTGAATGATCTATCGCTGTTACGGATGGTTACCAGCGCTGAGGCGATATTTGAGGAACCTTTGTTTCCGGAAATTTCTCAAACCCAAAACCCACAAAGACTGCGAGTGTTAGGGGAGTTCTTTGCTGCAGATCCTAAGAAATGGGGGTTTTGGAATGATTGGTATGAAGGCTATTTGACTGGAAATCCGATAAACTGGCAGCTCCAAAGTCAAATCGCTCTAATACAAGAAGAATTTTGGTTACACGGCCCATCTCAAATCTCCGTCAAAATTGAAGAATTAATGCAGCGTGGCAACCTGACTTTCGCAATCGACGAAGCTGAGACTGAGTTGCAGGCGGCTTCGAATTCTCGGCATGGAATTGGAGGCAATTACCCACCCGAAGCCATAGTTCCTTCACACACAAATGTAGTTGATGAGCTGCTTACCGCCTGGGCACCTTTGCAGGAGTTGAGGCAGGAACTTGAAGCAGTAAATCCGATTAAATCCGTCATTCAAGACGTTCTAAAAACCCTGCGCGGCTTTCTTAACGCCGGTATTCAATGGGCAGCAAACAAAGCAGACTTAGCAGTTGATACCACGATAAAGTGGGGCATCCCCGCTATTGGCGGTGGCTACTTAGCTTTGAACCCTGAGAAAATCGAAGCGGTAGTTCAAGCCGCTGAGCGATGGTTAACACTGTTGCATTGATGAGACCGAGTTTGAACGAATTCGATTTGTATGCCTTGCCATAAGCGAGCACGAACACCACTCCAATCCCAATTGGCCGTGTTATTCTTTTCGCATGACCGGACTCTCCATGACTTAACCGCCCATGTTCGCCAGAACAAAACCAAGAACAGTGCTGGCGAGACCACCAAAGAAGCCAAGGGCTGCGCCAGCCAACGGTACCCACCACCGAGAGGCTTGCTGCTGTTCAATAGCGCGGCTGTGCATATCCACGGCAGTTCCAATAAGGACAGCGGTTTCGTCCGGCGTCAGGGGTCGGCGCGACAATCGACTCCAAGTTGTGGCATCATCCCGACGCACAATGACTTCAGACTTGGGGATTTCTCGCGCAAGGTCCACGTCGTAGGAACGGGTAAAACTTCTGCGCGCAACTAGGGCGGCCTTTTGGGAACCTTCATCACCACTCAGCTGAAAAAACTCGGGATGGTCAAAGAAAAGCTCTTTAAGGGACTCTGCGTGGCTTCTCTCTCCGGTAATACGTTCTGCCCAATCTTCCAGATTCAGCCGGTAGAACTTATAGTAAGCCAGCACCTGAATTGCTGCAATTACGTCACCCAATCTGCACTCTTTGAGGTAAGGTGAGTCTTTCACTGTGCGCCGTCTCTCTGCTTTATTACTGCTGATTTAGTTTAATATCGAAGTATTCCGCTAGGGTCAGGATTCATAACCAATAGATGACGACAGCGGCGAGAGCGATGGCCGATAGGAAGACCTTTGGGCATCGGTCATAGCGGGTC
>NZ_JBQFOU010000065.1:0-1782 GCF_056533845.1 Ruegeria sp. F5
ACCCGATATGACCGCTCCCCCAAAGTCTTCCTCTCAGCAATCGCCCTCGCCGCAACTGTCATCTATTGGTTATGAGTCCTGAGCCTAGGTGCCCGTGAGCATTCTATGTACCTGTTACCAATTGGCTGAAATGCTCGGAACAGATTGCACATTGGTTCATCCATGTAACTTTTCCGTTGTCTGGAAGCTACAGCTAAACCCATCGATCTAAAATCAGTGGTTCGCTATCATTTGAATCGCTTTGAGAAACGTTTTCGCGTCGGTTCCACCATTCAAGGGTGCCATTGAAGCAGACTTGTTGCCGGGGATGGTGTTGCTCAAATGCCCCCCAACTGAGTACTTCGGCAACACAAGATGGAACCGGTGGCGAAGTGTGTTGGCGATAGGTCGCCAATCGGCTTCAGAGTACTCTGATTTGCCTGTAACTTCCCAATCCCCCTGTGGACACAACCACAGCACCTTAGAAAACAGCTTCATATCCCCGATTTTTTCAATTTCCCAAAAAGTGCCTTTGTTCATAGACGGGATAACGATGCAATATTTTGCGCGACCCACTAGTTTTTCCACTAGGTCCTGCCATTCACGTTTCAGTGGCACACCGCCAAACCACCTATGGTCTCGTGACAGAGCAACTAGGGTTGCGCCATGCATTTCGACGCCATCTCTTATGACGATCTCAAATTGTATGTCTTTTTCAATCGCTGTGATATCTTTGGCGTTTTTAAGTTCCAAAGATCGATCAAAACTGAAAGGACGAAGGTACAGCACAAAATCATCCCAGTACCGACTTTTACTTTCTGCGATTGCTTTCGCTGTAAGACTTTCGACGACCTTTGTGCGAACCTGACTTTCAAACGAAGTCATCCTCATCCATAGAAGATAGGAAAAAAGTACCAAGAATAGGTCTGAAGCGAAAAGTGATAGAATATCGGGCCTGTAAGCTATCGAACTTAGGGCAGACGGCCAACCGCCGTATACCACCAAATTTATCAGCCAGAAGGCGTGAGCCATGGGTAAAGATACAAGTAAGGTGATGGCGATCACTTTGTCTCGTTGGACTTTTTGACGTCTCTTGGGCGAAACAAAGCAAGCCCAAAATTCGTTAATTAGAGCCAAACGCGAGAAATGCCGCTTCAACCGAAGTTCGGTTTCGATGGGTAACTCTGTTCTCGAAATCTTCATCTTTCAGTAACAAACTGGATAACAACTTGGTTTAGCTTCGCTTCTTTGATGCCATTTTTCCAGAGCAAACATAGTTATCTAAGAATTGGGCTGGCTGATGTCGTCAACATAAGGGTTTTTCGTTCGCTGATGCGCTGGCCGCACCGCCCAATCTCACTTTCCCCATGATGCGTTAGGTTAATCCTCGACAGTTCAAAAACTTACGCACTATTTCTCGAAGGTCGCCCTTCGCTAATATCGTGATATCAGGTTTTTAGCCCTAAACCGGCGTTCACGTTTATGGCTGACGGTGCTGACAGTGCAGGCGGTGATGTCACGTTTTTTGGTGGAGAGATTCGGCTTCACGAAGCATCAGAATGGGTGCACTAGAATAGCTGCAGTTTGCTGTTTGGCGTAGCACTGTTGTAGCACCGGGTGTGGCAGGCCAGAACGCAGGGAGCGCCCGTTGGGGCGCTAAGTATTTGATATCTGGCTGTGATTTTTGGTTGCGGGAGTAGGATTTGAACCTACGACCTTCAGGTTATGAGCCTGACGAGCTACCGGGCTGCTCCATCCCGCGACAGGGTCGAATAAGTGCGATATCGTTAGAGAGCTTGTGTG
>NZ_JBQFOU010000066.1:0-1657 GCF_056533845.1 Ruegeria sp. F5
TCCGAGGTTTGTCAACGCGGGCCGCACGCAGCTCCTGGCGGCATCTTCGCACCCCGGCCCGCATCGAAAAACCTTCAGGAAAGCAGACATTTTCTGCACTTGCCAACTTGATCATCGAGTACCCGGAAAGCGGACGTTTACGTTAATCAGCCATGGGAAGCCTTTGAACCGACGCCTAATGGGATGCAAACGCGGCATCTGTATGCCGTGGTCAAGGTCGGCTCTGGGCCGTCATGGCATCCGGTGCGGCAACAATCAATGACACATTGACCCCTGTTCTACCGTTGGGCGCTTTCAAGATAGAATAGCAGTCCGGCGAGCTCTCGCGGCGTCGGAGTCAGAACGCCGCCGATTTCGACTGGGACGAGGTCTTCTGCCATCGCACCGCCAAACTCAGGCATCACCCGGGAGAGGTGGCTGTTTTGCGGATCGCCATAGATGTAGCTCAAAGCACGTGCTTGCGGAAAACTGCCGCCATTTCTCTCGCTGAGTGTCGTTAGATCCGGCGGAGTAACAGGTAAACTGGCAGCTTCCGGACCACCCCCTCGCGCATCGGCACCGTGGCAAGTCGAGCAATTAGTTAAGAAAAACGCTTCCCCGTCAGCACGTGTGGGCATCGCATTTTCTTCCCGGACGAGTTCCGAACACGATGCAACAAGCGTTGTCATGAGCCACACTAAAGCGAGCCGGCGACAATTGATCATTAGCATCTCCTTTTCTGGAGAGAGACAAAGGCAAAACTCATGCCTCGGGCATAAAGACAGACTGTGTCAGGTGGATAAATTAGTCGAAACACCCGAGTTCTCACATTTTACCAAGCGCGGCGATGAGGTCTCTGGACGCAACCTGGAGTCCACGCCGTCGTGTCACGTGAAGTGACCTGCAGTCTAGTTTGCGCGTTTTCGCGCTTCAGGATGTAGGGCTGCTCCAAGGATATGTTCAGATCGGTGTATCACGTGATTTGCCTGGCCAACTATCAGCGGGTCAGGAGCATCAACAATCTCAAGGTCCTTTCCAGGGTAGTCCAAAGTAGACAAAAAGTGGCGCATACAATTCAGGCGGGCTCGTTTCTTGTCGTTGGATTTGACGATGGTCCACGGGGCATCCGCCGTGTCCGTGTAAAAGAACATCGCTTCTTTTGCCTCGGTATAGTCATCCCACTTGTCTAGGCTGGCTTTGTCAATTGGTGACAGTTTCCATTGCTTCAAAGGATCTGTCTCGCGGCTTTTGAACCGGTTTTTCTGCTCCGGTTGGGTGACCGAAAACCAATATTTGTAAAACCTTATGCCTGATCGCACGAGCATGCGTTCCAATTCAGGAGCTTGTCTCATAAACTCCAGGTATTCGTTGGGATCACAAAACCCCATTACCCGCTCCACGCCTGCTCGATTGTACCAGGAGCGATCAAAGAAAACCATTTCACCAGATGTAGGCAGCTCCTGAACATAACGTTGGAAATACCATTGCCCACGCTCTTCATCGGTTGGCTTGTTCAATGCGACAATTCGAGCCGCTCGTGGATTCAGGTGCTCCATAAATCGCTTTATCGTGCCGCCCTTACCGGCCGCATCACGTCCTTCAAAGAGCAATGCGAATTTCTGTCCGGTCTGCTGTGCCCAAATCTGGACTTTGAGCAGCTCTGCCTGGAGCTTAGCTT
>NZ_JBQFOU010000067.1:0-1589 GCF_056533845.1 Ruegeria sp. F5
GAAACGGGGCCGCCCGAAGGCGACCCCGTCAATCTTTTGCTGCGGCCCCCTTTCGGCAGCCTGGCCACTCGGCCAAGCGCCTTTCGGGGTCGTCAGAATTCGCCAGGGCGAATTCGACGTGCTTACATCATGCCGCCCATGCCGCCCATGTCGGGCATGCCGCCACCTGCGGGCGCACCTTCTTTGGCGGGCTTGTCGGCAACCATCGCCTCGGTGGTGACCAGCAGACCGGCAACCGATGTCGCGTCTTCCAGAGCGGTACGGACAACCTTGGCCGGGTCGATCACGCCGAACGAGAACATGTCGCCATATTCTTCGGTCTGCGCGTTGAAGCCGAACGAAGCGTCCGAAGATTCACGGACCTTGCCTGCAACAACCGCACCGTCAACGCCTGCGTTTTCGGCGATCTGGCGCAGCGGCGCTTCGATAGCCTTGCGGACGATGTTGATGCCTGCGTTCTGGTCGGGGTTTGCACCTTCCAGAGTGTCCAGCGCCTTGCCGGCCTGAACCAGAGCAACACCGCCACCCACAACAACGCCTTCCTGAACGGCAGCGCGGGTTGCGTTCAGAGCATCGTCCACACGGTCCTTACGCTCTTTCACTTCCACTTCGGTCATGCCGCCGACGCGGATCACGGCAACACCGCCTGCCAGTTTGGCAACGCGTTCCTGCAGCTTCTCACGGTCGTAGTCGCTGGTGGTTTCTTCGATCTGAGTGCGGATCTGGCCAACGCGGGCTTCGATCTCGGCTTTCTCGCCTGCACCGTCGACGATGGTGGTTTCGTCTTTGGTGATTTCGATCTTCTTGGCGGTGCCCAGCATGTCCATGGTGACGGACTCGAGCTTCATGCCCAGATCTTCGCTGATCACCTGACCGCCGGTCAGGATCGCGATGTCCTGCAGCATGGCTTTACGGCGATCGCCGAAGCCCGGTGCTTTGACAGCAGCAATTTTCAGGCCGCCGCGCAGTTTGTTGACAACCAGAGTCGCCAGCGCTTCGCCTTCAACATCCTCGGCAATGATCAGCAGCGGCTTCTGCGACTGGATCACCTGTTCCAGCAGCGGAACCATCGGCTGCAGCGAGGACAGTTTCTTTTCGTGCAGCAGGATCATGCAGTCATCAAGCTCTGCGATCATCTTGTCTGCGTTGGTGACGAAGTAAGGCGACAGGTAGCCACGGTCGAACTGCATACCTTCGACAACATCGGTCTCGGTTTCCAGACCTTTGTTTTCTTCGACGGTGATGACGCCTTCGTTGCCAACTTTCTGCATCGCGTCTGCGATCTGCTGGCCAATCTCGACTTCGCCGTTGGCCGAGATGGTGCCAACCTGAGCAACTTCTGCCGAGTCCTTGACTTCGCGCGAAGCGGCTTTGATGCCTTCAACAACCTTGGCGGTTGCCAGGTCGATGCCACGCTTCAGGTCCATCGGGTTCAGGCCCGCTGCAACCTGCTTCAGACCTTCTTTGACGATGGATTGCGCCAGAACGGTTGCGGTGGTGGTGCCGTCGCCGGCTTCGTCATTGGTACGGCTGGCGACTTCTTTCACCATCTGCGCGCCCATGTTTTCGAACTTGTCTTCCAGTTCGAT
>NZ_JBQFOU010000068.1:0-1588 GCF_056533845.1 Ruegeria sp. F5
CCCGGTTTGAGAGCCATCGGTGAAGTCATTGACCAGGAACTCACTCGGATCAACAGTATCATCAGCCGCGACAGGTGCATTGTTCATTACGGTCATTTCTTTATCCAATTCAAGCTGTGAGCAATTGAGATGATCTCATTTGCATGCTGTACATGTGAGTGATGAGTGAAAACCTGTTGTTATTGTGTCCAGCCCCAATTCTATGGGCCAGTTTTGAGCAAGGTTTCTGGAACGGGCGGTCGCATGTTTAGAGCCTGATGGGGTCTGACACGATTGTACTGTCTAAGCCAGGTATTGATGACGATCTGAGCCTGTTTGGTGGTGTGGAACCATTCTGCGTTGAGGACTTCCCGGCGCAGAGTGCCATTGAAGCGCTCGTTGTATCCATTCTCCCAAGGTGATCCCGGGTAGATTTGGATCGGCTTAATGCCCACCTTTCTTAACCAGGTCTGCAGGGCCGTTGCGATGAACTCCGCGCCGTTGTCGGAACGGATGTGTTCGGGCTTCCCGTGCCGCAATAAGAGTGGGTAGAGCGCATCCAGCACGTCTGCGCTGTTCATCTTCGGCTTGACCGCTACGCAGAGCGCCTCACGGGTATACTCATCCAGCACCGTCAGCATCTTGTAGCTCTGTCCGTTGCTCAGCTTGTCGTGGACAAAGTCAATGCTCCAGATGTGATTGGGATGTTGCGGTCGGAGCCGGATGATCGAGCTGTCCTTGTGGTACAGCCGTTTGCGTTTCTTGTGCCGTTGTGGGAGCTGCAAGCCTTCTTCGCGCCATAGTCGTTCGATCTTTTTATGATTGACTGCCCAGCCTTCGACACGCAGCAGCTCGGCGACCTTGCGGTAGCCGTAGCGCCCATACCGTTTGGCCAATCGGATCATCGCCAGACGTAACGCCTCATCATCCTTTGGCGCTGCGCGGTATTGCAGCGTGCTCCGCGCCAATCCAATCACGCGACAGGTGCGCCGTTCAGAGGTTGCCAGCTTTTGTCGGGTGTGGACCACGGCCTGACGAAGCTGGTCTGCCGTCAGGCCTTTGGCTTTAGATAATCAAGGCTCTCCTTGAGAATGAGTTTGTCCAGTTCAAGCTCAGCCACGATTTTCTTGAGCCGATCATTCTCTTTCTGCAGCGCCTTCAGATTGGCCATCTCAGATCGTCCCATCCCACCAAACCGCTTGCGCCATGTGTAATAGGTCGCATCACTGACACCAGCCGTTCTGCACGCCGTCGCGACATCCGAACCAGATGCCAGGCCCAGCTCAATCTCGCGCAAAAGCCGCAGAATATCTTCGTCCGAATACCGTTTCCGCGCCATCAATCCCGTCTCCAAAACTAAGCCAACTGTGGCACAGTTTTAGGGGGCCAAGACACTTCATCCTTCAATTGCCGAGCCTCACTGATGAGCTCTTTGGAGTGCAAATCGAAGTTCAACGGCCTTCTGACCAAATCCGACCTCCCCGTCAACCAGCGCTTCGAAACAGCAAAGGCTTCACATAGATCATCGAATCCATGGCTGTGAAGCTTATCAGTCAGGCGAATGTCGTCGAGATAGTCAGCAACGCTTACGTTGTATTGCCGCAGAATG
>NZ_JBQFOU010000069.1:0-1560 GCF_056533845.1 Ruegeria sp. F5
ATGTTGAAACCTGTTCGAAAACTATTCGATGGGAACAAACGTCAGATCACGCATGTTCGTCAAATAGTCCCCAGAGTTTGCGACACATCCGGTTTGGTGATGTCTTGATGATAGAGCATATGCAGGATCGTGGCTTTTTCCCAGAATGTGCGTTCAACACCCAAGACCTTCACATCAACGTCGCCCGCCCCCAACAGGTCTGGAAAGGCCTGATGCACATAAGGCGATATACTGCGGGACTCGGCTGGAAGGTGAACCCCACGGGCGCCAAATTCGAACCGTACCACCGGTTGGATGTAGCCGCTGGCCGCACTGGTCTCCGATGGATAGGCGAAAAGCAAGGTTTGGGCATCATTTGGATCGACTGACAGGGAAAAATGCTGATCCAGCGCGGCGCCAAACTTGACCTCGGTTTCTTTCAACAGCGGACCTGAGACTACCCTAGTGGCCGTATCCTGAAGCTCCTGCAGCAGTTGCTTTTGTTTTTTGCCGGAAAGGGCAGGGTGCTCGGGGTCACGTTCGCCCTCAAACCCGAGCTGCGCCCGGTCGAGAGACAGATCCACGTCTTCTGAGAACCGATGGATGATGTCATAGGCCTTGGATAGCGATGTCCCGCCCTTGAAGATCATGTGAGCGCCAAAAGAGGGCAGGGCGAATAGATGTTTCAGTGACCAACAGACCCAGAAATCCTTCTCGACGATTGCTTTGGACAAACCAAGCTTTGCGGCCGATTCCTGAAACGCCTCCTCACGGTTCTTTGGAGTATCGTTGGCAAACTGGTCCACGATCAGTTCCGCGCCACGATTTGCTGCACTACCGGGTGCATCCAGGCCGGTACATATCTACTTTGTTTTGCGAGCAATGCGCGGTCCTTAACATCCAGATTGCGGGCCAGCGTGTCGACAACACGGCTATCCACCCGGTCTTTGCCAACATAGCGTAACGCCTGAAATACGGCGCCTGTTTTCTGGCCTGCACCAACTAGTGTTTTGGATGATGCATTCCGGAACTGGATGACTTGTCGACCGACTTTCTTGGTGCGGGTCGGGCCGTCGGTCATATAAATCGGCTTAGACGGCACTTGGGTCGACAGCCCCAACTGGTTGGCTGCCATGGCAGGGGAGGGCTGTAGAACCTGGTTGTCTTTGCGTGCAATCGCTTTGGCTATGTCATCGGCTGACGGAGACAACAGCCCTAATCGGGCGCTCTTTCTCGGATAGTCATAAAGCCCACGCGTTAACCGTCGGATCATCCCTTGCTCCGCCAAACGCGACAATGCCTGATCCACGCTTGCGCGGGAGCCAATATCCAGAAAGTCGGTTGGCGCAAAGATTGCGCCCCGGCCTTTTCCAATGATGCGTTGTCTAATCGATGAGGTGATCATAGCTTTCTCCTTGTCGGAAAATATAGTACTTTTTTCTGACATTCAAGTTAGGGGAATATCTGGGTGTTTTTGTAAGTAGGGCGGGAGGACGAAGCCGCTATCGCGGCAATGGCGCTTATGGCTGGCGTTATGAGCCGATCCTGATGGCGCATATTTTGTGATCTTGCTGACCTGTT
>NZ_JBQFOU010000070.1:0-1490 GCF_056533845.1 Ruegeria sp. F5
CGCACCGGAACCGAATGGCCGGTGGGCGCGCCGCGCAGGGTCGGGTCGGTCGAGAACGAATACTGGGTCTTCGCCATGCAGACCGGCAGATTGCCATATCCGGCCTCTTCCCATTCGCGCAGCTGGTTGCGGATCTTGTTGTCGGCCAGAACTTCGTCGGCGCGATAGATGCGCTTGGCGATGGTTTCGATCTTCTCGAACAGCGGCATGTCGTCAGGGTAAATCGGCGAGAAATTCGCGGCGCCGTTTTCGACGATTTCGACAACCTTTTCCGCCAGCGGCGCCGAGCCGTCCGAGCCTAGTTCCCAGTGGCGCGACAGAACCGCCTCGACCCCGTGTTCGGCGCAGTAGGTCTTGACCGCCTGCACTTCGTCGTCGGTGTCGGTGACAAAGTGGTTGATGGCAACAACAACCGGCACGCCGAAGGATTTGACGTTCTCGATGTGGCGGCCCAGGTTGGCACAGCCCGATTTCACAGCATCGACGTTTTCCGCACCCAGATCGGCCTTGGCGACGCCGCCGTTCATCTTCATCGCGCGCACGGTGGCAACCAGAACCACAGCCGACGGGGCGATGCCCGCCTTGCGGCACTTGATGTTCATGAACTTCTCTGCACCCAGATCGGCCCCGAAACCGGCTTCGGTGACAACATAATCCGCGACTTTCAGCGCGGTCTTGGTCGCGATGACCGAGTTACAGCCGTGTGCGATGTTGGCGAACGGGCCACCGTGCACAAAGGCCGGGTTGTTTTCCAGTGTCTGCACCAGGTTCGGCTGCATGGCGTCCTTCAGCAGAACGGTCATCGCGCCTTCGGCCTTGATGTCGCGGCAGTAGACCGGGGTCTTGTCGCGGCGATAGGCAACGATGATGTCGCCCAGACGTTTTTCCAGGTCCTTCAGGTCATTGGCCAGACACAGGATCGCCATGACCTCGGACGCCACGGTGATGTCAAAGCCAGCCTCACGCGGGTAGCCGTTCGACACGCCGCCCAGAGACGCCGTGATCTGACGCAGCGCACGGTCGTTCATGTCGACCACACGACGCCATGCAACGCGGCGGGTGTCGATTTCCTGCTCGTTGCCCCAGTAGATGTGGTTGTCGATCATCGCCGACAGCAGCGAATGGGCCGAGGTGATGGCGTGAAAGTCACCTGTGAAGTGCAGGTTCATTTCCTCCATCGGAACAACCTGCGCGTAACCGCCACCTGCAGCGCCGCCCTTCATGCCGAAGTTCGGGCCAAGCGAGGCTTCGCGGATACAGATCATCGCGTTCTTGCCGATGCGGTTCAGACCGTCACCCAGACCGACCGTGGTGGTGGTCTTGCCCTCACCCGCCGGGGTCGGGTTGATCGCGGTGACAAGGATCAGCTTGCCGTCTTCGCGGTCCTGCACCGAGTTGATGAAGTCCTGGCTGACCTTCGCCTTGTCGTGGCCGTAAGGCAGCAGATCGTCGCTGGAGATGCCCAGCTTGGCACCGATTTCCTGGATCGG
>NZ_JBQFOU010000071.1:0-1365 GCF_056533845.1 Ruegeria sp. F5
AGCGGATGAGGTGGGTGGCTCCTGCTCCACCGGCATCGAATGTGCCAAAGTGCAGTTGTGATTGACTGCTAGGAAAGGAGCCACCCAATGACAGTAAAGACCGTCAGCCTGGATCTGGCCAAGGATGTTTTTCAAGTCCACGGCGTTTCGGAGAACGGCCGCGTTGTCTTCAACAAGGCCATCAAGCGAGCGAAGCTGCTCCGCTTCTTTGAGACGCTTCCGCCCTGTGTCGTCGGCATGGAGGCATGCGGTTCGTCCCATCACTGGGGCCGCCAGCTGCGCAAATTGGGGCACGATGTGAAGCTCATGCCGGCCGGATACGTCAAACCCTACGTGAAGCGCGGCAAGAACGACGCCGTTGATGCTGAGGCAATCTGTGAAGCGGTCCGTCGACCAACCATGCGATTTGTCGAGATCAAGACGGAAGAGCAGCAAGCCATTCTCTCAATCCACCGGACTCGAGATCTGGCCGTCCGGCAGCGCACCCAACTGGCCAACATAATCCGCAGCTTGCTGCGCGAGTTTGGGCATATCTTGCCCATTGGGATCGAAGCAGTGACGGCTTTTGCAAAGCGTCACCATGATGGCGACCATCCAGAAATGCCGGAGATCGCCAACGGGATGCTTGGCATACAGTGCTATCAGTTCATTGGCCTGAACGAGCGCATTGACGGCTATTTGAAGATGATCGAACAACATGTCCTGCTGAATGCTGACGCACGCCGATTAACGCGCATGCCTGACATCGGGCCGATCACGGCGTCAGCGATCATCGCAACGATCGGTGATGCAAAACAGTTCCGGACCGGACGCGATCTGGCGGCGTGGTTGGGACTGACCCCGCTCAACAAATCCAGCGGTGGCAAGGAACGTCTGGGCAAAATCACCAAGCAAGGTGATCGCTACATTCGCAAGCTGTTGGTCGTAGGCATGACATCGCGCGCTGTGATGGCGAAACGTTCGCCGGAGAAGGTCGATCTGTGGACAGCGAGAATTATCGCAGACAAACCATTCCGATTGGCAACAACCGCCATGGCCAACAAGGCCGCTCGAGCCATCTGGGCGATGCTCACGAAGAAACAGGAATACCGGCAGCCTGCGTTCTAACCGCGCCGACTGCCCAGGAGATGCAAGACGTTGAAGTGATGATGCGGAATTAAGTCAACCAAGAGCAAGGACACTCCGGGAACGGCAGCGACCCTCAGAGGTCGATAAGCCGATTGGAACCTCGCTCGCGGAATTCATCAAGGCCAGTGGCGACAATGCCGCCACGCAAACAGGCCGGACAGACGAAGGTACTGACAAAATACCCGCAAACATCACCAAAAAACTCTTGCAATGCAGGAGCCACCCACAGATGCCGTT
>NZ_JBQFOU010000072.1:0-1158 GCF_056533845.1 Ruegeria sp. F5
CTCAATTAACTCCTGATATACTTGTAGATCTGCATTGAGTATGTGTTCACCTGCGTAAAAGCTTTCGAGTAGGGCATTTTCGCAGTTTACGATTTCGTGTTTGTCAAACATGATGTGGATGTAGTTTACCGTATCACAAGGATCACGGCAGACTTGGTCTCCATCACACAGATGTTTGGCGGCACAGAGCAACTCGGGTGCATGGAAATACAGTTCACAGCGCCAACCAGAAACCAGCATTCGATGCTGGGGTGATACACGCAGCTCGCGACGGTTTCCGATTGCGCCAGGCGCAAACCGGATTGGGGAATGCTTGCCCCGCCCGCAAACAGAACGTTTGCCGATCCATCTCACGGGCTGCTGTCCATGATCCAGTGTTTCAACCAGATCGCCAATTTTCAGGTCTTCGATTAGGCGATCACCGCTTGGGGTGCGAATTTGCGTTCCCTCAGTGAAACATGCGATTTCGACCGTCTCGATACTCAGATAGGTGAAACTCCGGCCGTTCGGTAGGTTGGCCGTCCCGCCGGTAGATCCAGGAGAAAACGGAGTGAATGTAGAGCCCGGAGGCAAAATCAACCGGTCGTTCCCATTGCCGCCATCAACGAAACTTGTGTTCAAACCGGCGTATATGACGTCTCTCCCGCCGCCGCCGTCCAGATTGCCACTGCCGTCTTCCGCAAAAAGCGTGTCGCGACCGCCGCCTCCACTGAGATTGTTATTTCCTGAACCGCCGCGCAGGATATCTTGACCCTGACCGCCAAAGATATTGTTGTCGCCTGAGCCGCCTTGCAGGGTGTCATTGCCACGCCCACCGCTGATGCTTCCGCCAAGCGAACCGCTATCGACAAGGGTATCGTTTCCTCGCCCACCGCTATACCCACCTGCATTCAGACCAACGGACCCACTTACATTGTCATCATTGTTGTTACCGATGTACTCGACGAACTGGCTGAATGACCCTCCGGCAAGATCGGCATCGGTATAGGCCGTTACGGTGCCTGTACTCGTGTTGGTGAAGGTAATGGAGCTTCCAGTCATAGAAACTTGGATCGCGTTGCTCAGCCCCGATGCATCAATCGTGCTATCGGGGCCAATATCCAGCGAAGCCCAAAAACCGGGATCGTTTATATCTGCATTGGTTAGAGTGATAAAAAC
>NZ_JBQFOU010000073.1:0-988 GCF_056533845.1 Ruegeria sp. F5
CCGCATTTGGAGCACTGGTGATAGTTTGATGTCTCAACTGCTTTCACCATCTTTGTGGCAGACAACCTCGAGCTTAATGCCGTGTGGGTCGAGCCAATAGGCCGCATAGTGGATCCCGTATTGAGGAAACTCCTGGGGTTCGTCCAGAATATGTGACTTCCGCGAGAGTGCCCAATTGTACGCCTCACGCACGACCTCACGCGTTTCCACCGAGAAGGCCAAGTGCTGTAACCCAGTAGCATGGCGCGAATAGTGCCCATCGTCCCTCGCCTGGTAGAAGAACAGCTGCGTCCCGAGTTTCCCATCCGGTCCGTAGTTGAATGCCGGTTCGGTTTTGAACCACTCCTTGAAGCCAAGGATCGGCATTAGATCGTCATAATAGGCCTTCGCCGCCGCAAGATCCGGCACCGCGATGCCGATATGATCTATGAATCCCGTTCTGGGCATGACTGCTCTCCAGTTCTTAGAGCCTCATGGCCTCGACCTTAGCTGTGATCAGCCAGCAGATTTGTGCTCTTGGTTTCGACGTCGAGGCTACATTGAGTATTGGCTAAGATGCAAAATTCGAAAAGCTTGTGCTCTTTCTCGACCCTGGTTGCGTGGCTGCCTTTGTGTTGCAATTCGTTTATTGTGCCAGCTTGTTGCTTACCTCGACCAGATTGTCATCTGGATCACGGAAGTACACGGACATAAGCCTGCCGACGGCGCCCAGTTTCTCAGAAGGACCTTCCACGATAGTGACGTCATGCGCGCGAAGTTTCGCGGTGATTTCCTCGATTGGTGTGTCGGTCAGTAGACAGAAATTACCGCTTCCCGGAACGGTTTTTATCGCCAGATCCGGTGCTGTGCCTGCAACTTGAAGACTGATTTTGTTTGAACCGAAATGTAGGGACCATTTGCCGGGGCGTTCCTCTCGCGGAGTCATGCCTAGCAGGTGTTGATAGAATTCAAGCGTTATGTCGACATCATGGACGCAGAGGACGACGTG
>NZ_JBQFOU010000074.1:0-836 GCF_056533845.1 Ruegeria sp. F5
TAGGGTCAGGATGCATTGATTTCGGCTGCGCTGCGTGATTCACGAGTTGGAAAACGGAGCGGTGACATGAGCGACCTTTTCTGGCTGAACGACGAGCAGATGGCCAAGTTGGCCCCCTTTTTCCCTAAGTCGCACGGCAAGCCAAGGGTCGACGACAGGAGGGTTCTGAGCGGGATTATCTTCATCAATCGCAATGGCTTGCGTTGGCGCGATGCTCCTGCCGCTTATGGTCCGCACAAAACGCTTTACAGCCGATGGAAGCGTTGGAGCGAGAAAGGCATTTTCGCTCGGATGATGGCCGGGTTGGCTGCGGAACACGGCGAGAAGCAGACCGTGATGATTGACGCGACATACCTGAAGGCACATCGAACGGCGACCAGTATGGCCGCCAAAAAAGGGGGCGCGGTCGCCTGATCGGTCGCACCAAGGGCGGTATGAACACCAAACTACATGCCATCTGCGACAGCCTGGGACGACCGATCGACCTGTTCGTCACCGCCGGACAGGTGAGCGATTATGTCGGCGCACGGGCGCTGCTCAGTGGCCTGCCAAACGTCAAATGGCTACTCGGGGATCGCGGTTATGACGCTGACTGGTTCAGAGAAGCCTTGCAGGACAAGGGGATACGAGCCTGTATCCCCGGGCGAAAGCAACGAAAGACGCCGGTCAAATACGACAAGCGCCGCTACAAGCGGCGAAACCGCATTGAGATCATGTTTGGCAGGCTCAAAGATTGGAGGCGTGTGGCGACCCGCTATGACCGATGCCCAAAGGTCTTCCTATCGGCCATCGCTCTCGCCGCTGTCGTCATCTATTGGTTATGAATCCTGACCCTA
>NZ_JBQFOU010000075.1:0-824 GCF_056533845.1 Ruegeria sp. F5
GGATGTGTCGCAAACTTTTAGAATGGCCAAAGTAGCGACTTACCGCACGCACTCATCCTGCGATCTCGGCAAATTGCCGAAAGCCACATGTCTTAGTGCTGGGGAATTGCTGCTTTCGGATCATGTTCGCAACCTCAATACCGTCCAGAGTAGCCGAAGCGGATCTGAACGATTTAAACCCGCACATGTGCCGCACGCGACGTTTGATAAACCGATGATCCTGCTCGATCAGGTTATTCAAATACTTGGACCTGACCGTTTGGATTTTGGCTGGGCAGCCAAACCGATTAAGCATTTTGTTCACCTCTCGAATGCCCGCCGCGTTAGCGCCACTTTTGTCGATGACGATCTTGCTCGGGATTCCATTTGAAGACAGCGCTTTGGCAAAGAATCTAGCGGCTGCTGGACGGTTCCTGCGCTCGGACAGCATGAAATCAAGGGTATTTCCTGCCTTGTCGACGGCCCGATAGAGGTACATCCATTTGCCGCGAACACGAATATAGGTCTCGTCCATGCGCCAGGAGCTCAGCGTTGGGCGTTTTTTCGATTGCGCTCTTGCTGCGATCATAGGTGAATACTTCACAACCCACCTGTTAAGTGTAGCGTGGTCCACCTGCACGCCGCGTTCGGCCATGATCTCTTCAAGGTCACGATAGGAAACCGTGTACCGCAGGTAGAAGTATACAGCGTACAAAACCGCATCCTTGGGAAAATGGCAGCCTTTCAATGAGATCATGTTGAAACCTGTTCGAAAACTATTCGATGGGAACAAACGTCAGATCACGCATGTTCGTCAAATAGTCCCCAGAGTTTGCGACACATCC
>NZ_JBQFOU010000076.1:0-808 GCF_056533845.1 Ruegeria sp. F5
CAACTGATCGAGATGTTGGTGACGCGGGCGGGATATATCGACCGCGCGTCCGAGTTGAAACCGGCCGAGGGTTTGCCCGCCCGTATCCCTCAGCGTGTCGAAGAGGTGGTGCAGCGTGTGCGTGCAAGCTCGGACGATCTGGGGCTGGACCCGGACCTTGCCGAGCGGATGTGGCGCATTTTGATAGACTGGTCGATCGCACGGGAAGAGCGCGTGCTCGGCCTGACTGAATGACCGGGCGCCCGTGCGCCCGATCCGTTTTTTGAATGAAGGGATCAAAGGATGGTAGCGCAAGTCATCGACGGTAAGGCTTTTGCGGCCAAAGTGCGTGCGCAGGTGGCCGATCAGGTTGCAAAGCTGAAAGAAGAAAACGGCATCACGCCCGGTCTGGCCGTGGTTCTGGTGGGCGAAGATCCGGCCAGCCAGGTCTATGTCCGGTCCAAGGGCAAGATGACCGTCGAGGTCGGCATGAACTCGTACGAGCACAAGCTGGACGCCGACACATCCGAGGACGACCTGCTGGCGCTCATCGACAAGCTGAACAACGATCCGGCGGTTCACGGCATTCTGGTGCAGCTGCCGCTGCCCAAACACCTGAACGAAGATCTGGTGATCAACTCGATCGACCCGGCCAAGGATGTCGATGGCTTCCACATCTCGAACGTGGGCCTGCTGGGCACCGGGCAGAAGTCGATGGTGCCCTGCACGCCGCTGGGCTGCCTGATGATGCTGCGCGACCACCATGGCTCGCTTTCGGGCATGGATGCGGTGGTGATTGGCCGGTCGAACATCGTGGGCAAGCCGATGG
>NZ_JBQFOU010000077.1:0-760 GCF_056533845.1 Ruegeria sp. F5
CTAGGCTCAGGACTCATAACCAATAGATGACAGTTGCGGCGAGGGCGATTGCTGAGAGGAAGACTTTGGGGGAGCGGTCATATCGGGTTGCGACCCGTCGCCAATCCTTCAGCCTGCCGAACATGATCTCGATCCGGTTACGACGCTCGTACCGTCGCTTATCGTATTTAACGGTCGTCTTGCGTTGCTTTCGACCCGGAATGCACGGCCGTATGCCCTTGTCTTGCAGGGCTTCTCGGAACCAGTCAGCGTCATAGCCCCTGTCACCAAGTAGCCAATCGACATTCGGCAGACTGCTGAGCAAAGCCCGTGCGCCGATATAGTCGCTGACCTGACCAGCCGTGACGAATAGGTTCAGCGGACGCCCCTGGCTGTCACAGACGGCATGGAGTTTGGTGTTCATACCGCCCTTGGTCCGACCGATCAGACGTCCACGCCCCCTTTTTTGACGCCCATGCTGGTCGCGGTGCGGTGGGCCTTCAAATAGGTAGCATCAATCATGACGGTCTTTTCCTCGCCATGCTCGGCAGCCAGACCCATCATGATCTGGGCAAAGACTCCCTTGTCGCTCCATCGCTTCCAGCGATTGTATAGGGTTTTGTGCGGACCATACTCCTTAGGGGCGTCTCGCCAGCGTAAGCCATTACGATTAATGAAGATAATCCCACTCAGCACACGCCGATCATCTACACGTGGTTTGCCATGGGACTTCGGAAAGTAAGGCTCCAAACGCGCCATCTGCGCATCATCCAACCAATAT
>NZ_JBQFOU010000078.1:0-698 GCF_056533845.1 Ruegeria sp. F5
TGCTGACGGACATGGCATAGGAGCCGCTGTAATCGCCGCTGGGCATGCGCTGGATTGTCGTAGATACTCCGGGGGCCGATACGGGTATTTAGAGACACCAGCAGCCAAATCACGGCTTAAGCGGGCAGGATACTGTAGGTGAGATATGGACCCACTTGAATTTATTACGCAACAACTTGAAGCAGCGGGCTATGAGGTCACTGTTGAATTTGGGTTGCGTCGAATTAACGGCGGGCACGAACTGACGGAAATGCAGTTCCAGCAAGTTGCTAGGGAATTGCTTTCTGAGCAATAGCACCTCCCCCTATACCTCACGTGTAAACAAATCCGGGCTTTCTTTACACGTTTGAGCGACATGCAAAGAAACTAGGCATATTTTTAAATGCGCTGGCGATTCCAAACGTGTTCACGCTACGTTCACGTATGCCAATCACTGTTTGGGATATCATTGAAGAAGGCGGCAGGCTGGAAATCACTTGCGGGTCATGCCGCAAGGTCGTCTGGATAACCGGGCGCGACCAGCTTCTGCGCTACAATCCCAAACTCACAGCAAGACAGCTACAGGCTAAGCTGGTCTGCCCTCGATGTGACTTCCCCGGTGAAATCAAACTGACCTTCCCAAGTGAGGAGATAGAGCGGGCAAAGTCCATAAAGGCGCACAACATGACCCGGCGGTGAACCCTTACCGGCAGGATGGG
>NZ_JBQFOU010000079.1:0-680 GCF_056533845.1 Ruegeria sp. F5
CCGGTCACAACGGTACCACGGCCCGAGATCGAGAACACGTCTTCGATCGGCATCAGGAACGGCTGGTCAACAGCACGCTCAGGCGTGTCGATATATTCATCAACAGCCGCCATCAGTTCCTTGATCTTCTCTTCGCCGATTTCCGGGTTGTTGCCTTCCATCGCGGCCAGAGCCGAGCCTGCGATGATCGGAATATCGTCGCCGGGGTATTCGTAGCTGGACAGCAGTTCGCGCACTTCCATCTCAACCAGTTCCAGCAGCTCTTCGTCGTCGACCTGGTCAACCTTGTTCAGGAACACGACCATCTTCGGGATGCCAACCTGGCGGCCCAGCAGGATGTGCTCGCGGGTCTGCGGCATCGGGCCGTCAGCAGCGTTCACTACCAGGATCGCGCCGTCCATCTGGGCAGCACCGGTGATCATGTTCTTGACGTAGTCGGCGTGGCCGGGGCAGTCGACGTGCGCGTAGTGGCGGTTTTCGGTCTCGTATTCCACGTGGGCGGTCGAGATGGTGATGCCGCGCGCTTTCTCTTCCGGCGCACCGTCAATCTGGTCATACGCTTTGAAGTCACCGAAATACTTGGTGATTGCTGCGGTCAGCGTGGTCTTGCCGTGGTCAACGTGGCCAATCGTGCCGATGTTGACGTGCGGTTTTGTACGCTCAAACTTTTCCTTTGCCAT
>NZ_JBQFOU010000080.1:0-638 GCF_056533845.1 Ruegeria sp. F5
CGTCGAGGGTTGCCGCCGCTGAAGCGAACGCCTTGAACCCTAGCATTGGCCGGATGCGTCTCTTGATGAAACGATGGTCCTGTTCCTCGATGTTGTTCGGGTATTTCCGCCTCACCATCTCAATCGGGATCGGGCAGCCAAAGCCTTTCAGCATTTTGTTGATCGACTTGATACCAGCTGAGTTGGCGCCACTTTTGTCGATGACGATCTTACGTGGAAGGGCGTTGACCTCCAGCATTCGAGCAAAGAATTTTGTCGCAGCCGGTTTGTTTCGACGTTGTGAAAGCATGAAATCGAGAGTTTTACCGTGTTTGTCGATCGCTCGGTAGAGGTAAACCCATGATCCCTTTACTTTAATATACGTTTCATCCATTCGCCAGGAGCGGTCGTATGGGCCTTTGCGGCGGCGTGCTATTTCAGCGATTGCGCAAGAGTATCGTGTCACCCAGCGGTTCAGCGTGGTGTGATCGACGGAAACACCTCGCTCTGCCATGATCTCTTCCAGATCGCGGTAGGAAACGCCGTATCGAACGTAGAAGAATACTGCGAATAGGATCACATCTTTCGGATACTGTGCACCTTTGAAGGAAATCATGAGCTGGCTTTCGACTTGATACGACCGACGAGTCATTCACTCG
>NZ_JBQFOU010000081.1:0-501 GCF_056533845.1 Ruegeria sp. F5
TGGGCGCGATCAGCTCAACGCCGAACGACACGTTGTCGCCGGGCATGACCATCTCGGTGCCTTCGGCCAGGGTCACGGTGCCGGTCACGTCAGTCGTACGGAAGTAGAACTGAGGACGGTAGTTGGCGAAGAACGGAGTGTGACGACCGCCTTCTTCCTTGGTCAGGATATAGGCTTCGGCTTCGAACTTGGTGTGCGGGGTCACCGAGCCGGGCTTACACAGAACCTGGCCACGCTCAACGCCGTCACGATCCACACCACGCAGCAGGGCGCCGATGTTGTCGCCTGCTTCACCGCGGTCCAGCAGCTTGCGGAACATCTCAACACCGGTGCAGGTGGTTTTGCTGGTGTCGCGGATGCCGACGATTTCGATCTCGTCGCCAACGTTGATCACGCCACGCTCGACACGGCCGGTCACAACGGTACCACGGCCCGAGATCGAGAACACGTCTTCGATCGGCATCAGGAACGGCTGGTCAACAGCACGCTCAGGCGTGTCGA